>NZ_AENZ01000067.1:0-34284 GCF_000183485.2 Alistipes sp. HGB5
GTTCTCGATGATGCGCAACGAGCTGTCCGGTTCGATGCGTAACAATCTTGTCGCAGTAGACAATTCTTGCTCGATTTGCCTGTTGCTGCCACAGCCGCATAGGAGCAAAACCATTGAAAGAGATAACAGATATTTCATACAATTGCCGGAATTGATCTGAAATATAGCAAAAAAACAGAGAACATGCAACCTTATTCGCTATACTGCGGACCGGGATTTTTATTCCCGTTCTGTTTCCTGCGCTTCGATTCGTTCGATGATTGCGTCGTAATTCTCCACGTCGAAAATATCGAACTCGATCAGGGGCCGTCCCGCTTCCCTCATTCCGAAAATGTAATTCAGCAGCAGGATATATATTCTTAAATCCCCGCCCGCGATTTCCATTTCGGCGTCGTCGAATGTCGATATATCCCGGTTGAAGCGTTTTTGTAGAACGTGGTCGAACACGAACACAGGCAGTTGAGTTTGGGACAACGTATCGTTTTGGCGGGCAAAACTGCGTTTGTATTCCTCCGCCTGCTTCTCGTCCGGCATCGGCATCAGCCACTTTTGAAGCAGGTCGTCCGGCAGTTCGGTAGACAGAACCCGGTAACGATGCTTACGCAGATAGGCGTAACTCTTTTGAAGCAGTATCAGGAACTCCCCCAAAGGGATTACGCCGCCCGAAGAAAAGGGGCCGAAAAGTCTGTTCAGTAATTTTCGCAGCATGCAGCGTTCTTGTTATTTCAACTCCTGATATTGGAAAATCCGGCGCATAATCTCCCCGTAGCGCGGAAAGTCGAAGATATTGAAGTCCGGGATTTCGATGTTGTGCGCCCGCGTAAGCCGGATAATACGCAGGATATTTTGGAACGTATCGAAGTATTCGCGGCTCTCCCTCCAACACTTTTCCGGCAGGGCAAGATTCGTTATCACCGAATTCGAAAGCGCATAGAAAAATACCCGCAGGGGCAACAGCTTCGGGTCGCAGACTCCCGTATCGCGCAGCAGCACGACGGCGGTTTCTTTGGGTGCTCTGAAATACTTCCTCAATTCGTCCGTGTCAGGCGCAAGCCAGTCCTGCAGGTAGATTTTATCAATACTATTCGCTATGACAACCAAATCCCGTTCCCGCATATAGCGTAAGCTGGCTTCCTTTGCCACGAACGCCCGGCCGCTCTTGTCCGACAAGTCGCAGACATTTTTCCGCGGGTGCTGCTGTTCCAGATAATAGGATATGAATTTGTTTCGGAAATCGTCGCGCAACTGCGTAGAATAATAGAACAGCAAATCGCTCTTATCGACGACATGGCGGTCGCGGAGCCTTTCGGCTTCCAGCGGAGTTTTCCCCTCGATAATTTCCACATTGTCGGCTTGTTCGATGATGCGGTGCGCTTCCGAAAGCCGGAGATTGTCGCGTTTATAACGCAGGTACGTTTTGTACTTACCCCGTGTTACGGCTATGTGCAGCTTTATTTTCAATCCCTCGCCGCGCAGCCGCAGGGCCGCAGCCGCACAGCCCATTTCAAAATTCCCCTCGATGCCAGTCAAAACCGTTCTGTAACCCAGCGGAACATTGCCGCGGATCAACTGCCCGACGGCATCGTCAGGCAGACGACGCGCATGTTTGGGATTATTGCCGACGAATCCGAGTATCAAGCCTTTTCTCATAATCGAACGTGCGGGAAACAGAAAGCACGGGGAAAGTGCTGTTTACTCCAAACAGGTACGCCCATACCCACCAGATATACAGACCTAAACCCCGTGCCGCAGCACGAAATTAAATCTGCATGACAATCTGGTCTTACAAAGTGGGCGTTTTGTTGGAGATCAGCAGTTTATTCCGTTATGTAGATTCTATTATCCCATGTTTTACAGTTTGTTGTCGTTATTTCATTTTCATAGCCCCAGCCGCGGTGTTTCAGCTTACCGGCATTTGGGCATCTTCCTCCCCGTTTTGCATTGCGACGATCCGGTCCAATGCTTCTGTCATGTGCTCACTCATGGCAGCCATCATCCGCTCGTCGTAATAGGTGGACAAATCCGTTTCCGGCAGCACGTCCGACATGGCCATCGCCATCAGTTTGGAACTTAATACCGTCAGGTAGATAAGCGGGATATACGGGGGCCTGCTTATCCCGTCGGTCCGAACCGTGATCCGCTGCTGCGGAGCCGCCAGACGCCCCGGTTTTTGGCCTTTTTTCTCGATGTTCCACAGCACGTTCTCTTCGGCCTGCGTGACATAAAGGTTGAATGACAGATCATCGACATATTCCGCCCGGTCAACCCAAAAATCGACGCCGTAATCTTCGGCCGTGGGGTCGGCGCAGATGCCGCAGTCGGGCATGTCGCACATAATGGCCCGCAGGATGATGTTTTTGTCGGCAAGCTCCGCGGACCGCATTCGGCCCAATGCCGCGATGCAGATACTAACCTGCGTCGTGTAAAAGTGGCTAATGGCCCGCAGGGTTTGTTCTTCTTCGGTGTGCTGTTCTATCATAATCTGTAAAAAACGGGGCGGAACAAATTTTCGACGTATCAAGCCTTTGTATTATGGAAAAGAAAGTCCCGCCCCGTGCTTATTCGTTTTTTAAACAGGGTGCAGGTCGCTGCGGGGTCTAACCATTATGAAAAAATCTAATTCGACGCTGCACCCTGAACCCGGCCGCGTTACCTCATGCGCCGGGGCGGTTCTTTGGAACGGTACGTATTTCGATTGGTTGGTGGGGCGAGGGAAAGGTCCCAAAAATGGAACAGCCGCAATTCCGTGCCACCCGTCCTACTTGTCGGGTTTGTTACGGCTGTTCCGCCGCCAGTCGGATTACTCCCTTTTGCAATCTTGTGCTTATGATGCGCTGACCGACGGTTTAACGTTTCCCGGCCATCGGACCGGGAATATAGGGATATAGGGTTCTTGGCGAAGAAAGGGGCGGCAATGATCCGGCCGCCCGTAAGTGCCGCGCAAACATGCGTGCCATTTCCATACGGAGCAGGACAGCAAGACCAGATTTTAAAGGGCCAACCTTGCAGGCAGGATTTATTAGCTGCGACCGAAAGGCGGGATTTGTTATTTTGCACGGCAAGACCCGGCGTCCGGTTCCATGCCGGAGCCGCCGAAACATACCGATTCCGCCCGGCCCCAAGTTGGGGACGGGTGCAATCCGCAGGGACGGCGATATTACGCATGGACGGCAGGACGCAACGGGTTTCCATAGATTCGTGTGGATTGTTGGAAATGCGCCCCGGATAGGCATAAAAAGGGGGCGCGGTGTCAGCCCCACACCACAGGTCATAGGAAACCCGAAATTGGTAGCTGTCCTGCGCCCTTGCCGTCCTGCTCGCAAAATGCAAGCAGGACATAACAAGGACTGACAACCATTATACCAGCTTCAAACCCTCCCGAAAGAGGTTCCTATGTTTGTGGTGCGGTATAAAGAGTTGCTGCTCTTTATTATGTCCGTCGGCTATGCCGAGCTATGATAATTCCTTAAAGTTAGCATGGTAATTGCCTTTTCAGTTTGTTCTCGGACAACCTATGTTGCCCCGGTTCAACGAAACTGCCTTTAAGGAATCGTAAGGCAAATATACAAAGAAAATCGAATCTAACGCAGTCCGGCCGTGTGTTTTTGGAAAAATCTTGCTAAATTTGTGGGTATGAAGCAATCCATTGATTTTCTGCCCGAACGTAAACAGCGGGATTTACATGAACTGGTCGGCCTGATCCGCGATGAAGTAAAGGATGTCGTAATGATTATCTTGTATGGCAGTTATGCCCGCAACACCTATGTTGAACTGGATATACGGCGGGATTACGGCGGTGGTAAAATCCAATATATGAGCGACTATGATATTTTGGTTGTTTCGAAAAAAAGGCTGGGTTCGCGCACGGTTACAGTATCGAGCCGGGTTAAATCCAGTTTCTTAAAAAATAAAAATGCAGATACCCAAACCCGTCCGCAGATTATCAACGAAAGTATAACCAAATTTAATAATGCTCTTTCCGAGGGTCGCTATTTCTATGTCGATATTCTGACCGAGGGAATTGTGCTTTACGATTCGGGAGAATGTCAGTTAGCCACACCGTGCGAGTTGAATTATTCCGAAATTCTGCAAATGGCGGAAGAATATTACGATACTCAATTCAATCGCGGAAAAAGATTTATCCGTTATACTCAAATTGCCTATGCTGATAATGAAATAAAAGATAGTTCGTTCTTTCTTCATCAGGCATCGGAAAGTTTCCTAAAGTCTATTCCGTTAGTTTACATTCTTTACGGGTATAAAGAACATGAACTTGAATTTTTGATCGAGAGGTGCAAGCCCTATACACTGGAACTGGCAAAAGTATTTCCATGCGACACGAAAGAGGAAGAAAGGCTTTTTAAACTTTTACAACGTGCCTATATCGAATCCCGCTATAATCCGGACTTCGAAATCACTAAAGAGGACATTGACCTGCTGATGCCCAAAGCTGAAATGTTGCGCGATATTGTAGAGGATGTTTGCCGTAAACAATTCGACTACTACAAACAGCAAAGCAAGAAACAACTCCCGAAAGAAAGAGGGTAAAAATTTAATTCTCTTTTAGATTCAATCCTATCCAAATTTGAGCATGAAGAAGTGGACAAAACATGAGGCATTAGGCTATTTAGATAAACAAATAGAGGTTATACATACGCTAAAATTAGGTCGGCGCGGTTCTTCGGAACATGTAAGATGGCTGACTAACACATTAGTCTTTTTGGAAGAAATATTCGGTTCTGATTCCTATTATTATTGTAATATTAAGAATCTTACGTGGCAATTTCATGGGCAACGCATATATAGAGGTTGGGATATTGACGGGGCAATGGAAGCATACAATCAGGAAGCCTATGTAGAGCAACTTGAACAAGCTAATGGATTCTTGTTAGCCGCAAAAGATTACCTTGATGCAAATGATATTGATACTGTTTACTGCGCATCAGTCGAAAAACAAGCTACCGGAGATTTGATGAAAGTTCTTTCATTGTCAGAACATAAATTGAGAAAAGTTATTCGCACCAAGCCTGAACGTGAAAAAGAAATACAAGATCAATTTGAAAATCTTTTAATCGGAGCGGATATTGAGTTTGAGAGAGAGGGACCGCACATAGATTATTCGTCAAAAGCGTATATTCCTGATTTCAGTTTTAATAGCATAGATTTAGCAGTAGAGATCAAATTATGTAAGACAGAAGAAAAGACATTTATTCAACAAATTAACGACGATATTTTGGCCTACAAAACAAAGTTTAACAATCTGCTTTTCATAATATATGATTTAGGGGTCATACGTGATGTTGATACATTTAAGCAGTCGTTCGAGGAAACGGAAAATGTTATTGTTCATGTCATAAAGCATTAATCGGTAAGTTACAAACAGATGACCCAAAAACAAGCTATACAACTTTTCGAGGAACGCAAGGTGCGGACCGTCTGGGACGACGAAACCGAGAAATGGTATTTTGCGATTGTCGATGTTGTCGCAATTCTGACCGAAAGTGCAGATGCCGCCGCCTATTGGCGTAAACTCAAACAGCGACTTAAAGCGGAGGGAAATGAAACCGTGACAAATTGTCACGGTTTGAAAATGCTGGCTGCCGACGGAAAGATGCGTCTTACCGACGTGGCGGACACGACACAGCTTTTCCGCCTGATTCAGTCGATCCCCTCGCCGAAGGCCGAACCTTTCAAACAATGGATGGCGCAGGTCGCCAGCGACCGTTTGGACCAGATGCAGGACCCCGAAATGTCCATCGAGCAGGCAATGGCCGATTACAAACGGCTGGGATATTCCGAGAATTGGATAAACCAACGCCTGAAAAGCATGGAGGTCCGCAAGGAACTCACCGACGAATGGCAGCGCCGGGGCGTAGAGGGCCAGCAATTCGCAACTCTGACGGACATTATCACCCAAGCGTGGGCGGACCGCACGACAAAATCCTACAAGCAGTTCAAAGGGTTGAAAAAGGAAAACCTGCGCGACAACATGACCAATATCGAATTGGCGTTGAATACGCTGGCCGAAGCGTCCGTTACGGAGATTTCCAAACAACGCCGTCCCAAAGGATTCCAGCAGAATGTTAAAGTCGCCCGAAGCGGTGGCAGCGTGGCAAAGGCCGCGCGGACACAGCTTGAAAAGCAGTTAGGCCACTCGGTCGTTTCCCCCATCAACGCCGCACAGGTATTGGCCGCCAAAAAAACCGAGCAGATCGAGGGCGAAAAAGACAAAGATTGACCGACGCAGTTGTTTCCAAATTGGAAATAGCTGCAATAATGTCAAACCGGGACCGCAGGGTTCCTGTTTTTTGTTCAAATAGTTTGTTTCTTATCCAAAATTCTTATCTTTGTAAATGAATACCTTATATTTCGGACGATATGCGCAAGGATGCCGTGCCGAAATAAAAATCGGGAACGCTATTTGATCGTCAAACTGAAAAACCAAAGCTATGAAAAAGATCGTTTGTCTTATCGCAATGGCTCTGTTTACCGCGACGGGTTGTACGTCCGTGGAGATGAATCAAACAAAGACTGATACCCCAGATGATAATACACAGGGAAAGGCTACTACTTTGTCCTGCGCCGATTATACGCTGAATCCTCTTTGGAACTGGGCTGAAACGCCCGCCAATCAACTGATCGTGATTCGCAGCCAGGCGGAACTGGCGGATTTTATATTTCCCAACGACAAATTGCCCGAAGATATAGACTTCGAAAAGAACACGCTCCTTTTGGTTGCAGGACAGGCCACAAACGGAATCGAAAGCGTCAAAAAGAACTTTGTAAAGGCGGATGCTCAATATATATATTCCGTAACCTTTCTGCTGAACGACACCACCGAAGCCCCGAAATGGCGTGTAGCGCAGTTGGTTCCGTCTGTTCCGAACGAAGCGAAAATATCGCTCGATCTGGAGGTTAATTAGCCCCCTCCTGCATTGCCAGCAGACAGTAGCAGGTCGTCGTGAAAAAATTTCTCACATAAGGTATTTTCCCGATAACGGGAGATAGTATGCGCGGTTTCAATCCGAATTTCACCTGATAATTCGGGTTTATGAAATATAGCCGCTGATTCACTATGCGTAGTCCCGTTGCCGTTACTAATTTATGGAAACCCTCGATAGTGATGCGCGTATCCCGGATTTCGAAAAAACATTTCACCGTGCTTTCCTTTTCGCCGCATGCCCTGAACACGAAACGGAAAAGAGGTCGGGGCAGCAGGTGGATGTAAGGACAGTTGGCGATAATCCGGTTCTTCGCCATTTGCTGATGTCCCCCGAACGGCATTTGCCATGCGGGGAATCCCAGATACAAAAGGCCGTCAGCTTTCAGAAAGGATTTTAAATGCAACATCAACCGCTCCTTTTCGGGAATATGCTCCAACGCATCGTGTAGGATAATCAGGTCGTAAGGTTGTGTGTCGCTGTAATCGAAAATATCCGAACAGATAAACGTTCCTTTCAACCCCCTTTCGGCGAAAAGTGTCTTTGCGGTTTCGATTGACGGTTTGTGAATATCTATTCCCGTTACCGTGGCCCCCATTGCCGCAAAAATAGAAAGGATGCCGCCAATGCCGCAACCGACCTCCATTACCCGGCACTTACGACCGAATTTCAAAGACGTATGCTGTTCAATATAAGGCAGATAATAATTGCGGCAGGAGGTGGCTGTTTCTTCAAAATAGGCGGAGCGGTCTTGATGGCGTGTCTGCATGGTGAAAATCCTATAAAAACCAAAGGCGGAGAATCCGATTCTCCGCCTTATCGGTAAAAATTACTGTAAAGAAAGTTCTAATGACGAAGTGAGTTCGACGGTAAAAGGTTGAGTGATAATAATACTCTTGGCGTTGGTAAACGTCAGCTTGGCATTGTTCTTAACGGTTACGTTCGTCGCAGATATTTCGCTGCCCGAAACTACCGTATTCGTGGTAACTGTCTTGTCATTGAAATAGACCGTCGTACTTGCATTTTGAGCTTCCATTACGGCAGCATAGGCGTCGATCAGGCCGTAACCAACTTCTGTATGCCATGTGCCGTTCGGTCTGCCGCTAACCGTCGAATAGCTATATCCGCCGACCTTGCGGGCTGTTTTCTCGATGATCGTGGCTACCTCCTTTTGGGTCAGGTTCGGATTTACCGACAGTATCAAAGCCGCTACTCCGGCAACATGCGGGCAAGCCGATGATGTGCCGTTAAAATTTGGCATATAATCGCCCGAAACATACCCGACACTTCCGGTTCGGTCCGTAGTATAAATAAGAACGCCGGGAGCCATTATATCTAACTGCGTTCCGTAATCACTTCCCCACCAGCCTTCGTTATCAATAGTCGTTGAGGATTTACGTTTACCCGAAAGACTTAACGCTCCGACGACGATAATATCGGGCAACGATCTCGCAGGATAGCCCACGGTATTCGAATCATAATTACCTGCAGAAAAAGTTACGACACACCCCAGACCGTTACGTCCATTTGTCATGGCCGACTGTATCGCATCTTCTAACAACTCCGAGAACGTCGATGATCTCCAAGAATTTGAAATAACAGACGCACCGTTTCTCCAAGCCCAATTAAATCCGTCAGCCCTTTTCTGGGGAGCATCCGATGTTCCCATTAATTGATTGCTGATCGACATAACGGGACAGTTCGGGGCGATGCCCGCAACCCCCAGATTATTGTTGGTTTTGGCAGATATGATTCCGGAACATGCTGTACCGTGGTTGCCCCAAATCTGACTTGGCGACCTCCCTGTTTCGGTGTCATAGCTTTTCGACGAAACATTCAAATCGGGGTGATCCAACTGTGTGCCGTGGTCCAATACCGCGACGATAATATCGCTGCTTCCCTGCGTTACCTCTCTGGCCGGGAGATAGTTGATGTCGATTCCTGCAGTTCCTTGATTCTGCCCCGTATTCTTCAACGCCCATTGAGCGGAAAACAACGGGTCATTCGGGGCTGCCGTAGTTTCGTCCTCGCTGATGAAACAAGGCTGGCAGGCGGCAAACGGGCCATCTTCATAAAACTTATTCGCCATTTCCAGCGCGTTTCCCAGCGATTCGTTCGTACAGGAAAGCGTGTACCAAAGCGGCAGGTATTCATTGTTTCCGAGTAAAGTTACCTTATTCTCCGTTGCAAGTGTTGTCAGGATTCTTACGTCGCGTATGGACTTCACTTTGACATAAAACAAATGGCTCAAACCCAAATCAGCGCCGTCGGAAGTCTTGAAATAAGGTGCGCTGTAAACCAATGCCTTATCTTGTGCGTTTACGTCCGCAGTTGCAACTTCGGCCCAATACAGGTTATCGTTGGCCGCTGATCGTGTTGCATCTTGCAACTGGAGCCGGGAAGATAAAGTTACTTTTGCCGCACTCAATCCCGATTTGGAGTTCAGGAGAGGTAACTGCAAATTCGCTTCATCGGAGGATTCAAAAAGAATGTACGATTTTGTCGTATTAATTGTAATCGGGATTTTGTTCCCCTTATACCAATAATAGTGCGTACCGGAACTTAATTGTGCCCTTGTTTGCGGGGACATTTCCATTTCGTCCTCCGTAAAATTCTGGCATCCAGTGAAAACTATTATCGACAGAAAGAAAATACCGATTATATTCAGTATTCTTTTCATAATAATAATCGTTTAATTATTTTCCAGATTTGAGCGCTTCGATTTCTGCTTTCAGGGTTTCGATCTGGCCGTTAAGCTCCTGAATAGACTTCGTAAGCAGCGGAATCAATGCGCTGTAATTTACGACACGGTGGCCCTCGCAATCCACGGCCACGATGTCGGGAAGTACCTGCTCGATCTCCTGGGCAATGAATCCCATTTCTTTGGGATTGGAAACGCCCGTCGAACGTCGGCTGGTCTTGAAATAATGCGCCTTATCGGCCCATTCGAACGACACGGGACGCAGTTGCGTGAGGGTTGCCGTTGCGCTGCCTAACGACTGGATATTTGTTTTCGACGCAGCGTCGGAGTTCGTATAGACGTTGCGGGCGTACAGGTCGATGAAACCGCCGTTCTCCGTATCGTAGAGTACGAGTTTGTCGGAGTTGCTGGAAACGCGCGAATCTGCGGGGCCGAGGTCGAATTTAATCATTCGATTCCCGAATTTCCAGCAATGCGCCCAGCCCTCCCAGTTGGTCATATATCCGTTGTAACGCTCCATAGCGTTATAAACCAAATAGCCGTTCTGATACTTTAATTGCGCATGGCTATTAAATGCGATGAAACACAATACGATTAATGCTAATACTTTTTTTATGGCCTTGAAATTTAAGTTGGTAGTGATTTTTGTGTGAGCAAACAAAGACGTTACTCACAGAGAGTTTTGGTTTAGTGGATTAGCTGTCAGACAAAAAGTTAGTTGCTGCTTCTGTCATCTATTCGTTTCCCCTTTCTTTGTCCTACATTCTATGTCATTCGATAAAAAAATCGCCTGCGAAAACATTTTTGTCTATTGACAGTTCAATCGTGTAAAATCCCGGTTCCAGTTCGGGGATTGGAATGATACTTTTTCCATTGAAAAGGTCGAAACGTTCACATGCAACCGTGCCAAAGTTGCCGGAAATTATCAACTGCCCCGTCTTGCTCTCTGCGCCCGATGCAATGACCTCTACTATACTCATAGAACTATCATAGAATACGAGCGGGATATTTTCCGATAGGCAGACGGGGCCGCCGCCGACTTTTACCTGTTTGACAATAACTGCCGTCTTGCCGCCGCCATAGACCGAATAAATACCTGCGAATAGCATAAACAAACCGACAATTACAGACATTGCGGGAGAGAACTTTTTCATAGGCTTAAATTTGAAAGTGAGTATGAGATATTCGTACATTTCAAAAGTAGAGCGATTGTTTCCGAAAACCAAGAAATCAGAGCCTCTAAAATTTTTCAACCGCAAAGTGATTTCGACTGAAAAACAAACAGTTACGCACACAAAAAAGCCCGAAAATTTTTCAGTTTTCGGGCTTTGCTTTAACGCATTTTAAATCAGCACATTAGCGGTAAATCTTTGATTTAAACAAGTCTGATTGCTAAAGTATTAGTTCTCTGGTATTTACGAAATAATATTGAGAATCGCATTTTTTGTTGTGATACTCGAAGCCATTATTTTCTTTTTCAAATGGAACTTCCGCATGTATATTGTTTTTAGCGTTTCATTGGTAATGACGCTTATTTGTTGCGGTGAAAATCCGGCATAGAGCAGGCAAAGCAATTCCACGAAACATGGCTTGATTTTCGGATATTCGGACTTGAAATTAGAAATCACATTATCGTATTGTTGATTCAGGGTATTCTCTAAATCCGACATTATCGTTTTATCCAAAATCTTTTCGGATAAAATGCCTTTGACTTTCTTGGTAAGAGCCGGGGAATTTTCAAACTCATAATAGGTCTTTGCAAGTTCTTTCAGGACTTGAAAGCGCGTATTAAGCAGTTCACTAATTTTTGCGGCATCGGGTATTTGCAATTTGGTCTTATTCAGTTCTTCAATCAGCGTCAGATATTCCTCAATTCTTTGTTTCTGCATCTTATTTCTGCGGCGGAAGATATAAATAATGCCGCAGATCGCTATGACTGATACCAAAGCGATAATATAAATTACATTTTGTCTTACGCTGGAGCGGTAGCGTTCAAATTCCAAACGCTCGTTTTTATATCGCAGTTCGGTTTCTGCCGCAGAATTATTCATATAGCTTAAATGTATCGAATCACATAAAGCAAGACACTCCTTTTGCATCGAGTAGGCCGCTCGGTAATCTGCATTCATCGTATAGGTTTCGGCAAGGAGAATTTTAGCTGCCGCATCGTTTTCGCGCGGCCCACCAATATTGGCTGAAATCGCTGCGTTCAAATAATATTCGGCGCTGTCCGGTTTATTGATACGCAAATAATATTCTCCCAAAACACAGTAATCATTCGGCGATAAATCATCCGACAACTGGAGAAAACGACCTACATAATTGTAGGTTTCGTTGGTTACGCCTTTGTTCGAAAGAATCCCGATTAGGCAACGCAGGCAGTACACCTGAAAATCCTCATACCCGAATTGTTCGGATAGATTCAATGCTTCCCGATAATCCCGGAGCGCGTTATCGTTATCGTTCTCCATGTAGTAAACAGCGGCAATGGCAGTTTTAGCGCTGACTTGGTGTTTGGTCTTATTTGCGGCCTGATAGTTTTCGTAGGCTTCTTGGTAATAAAACAAAGCCCTTTGATAATTATTCTGCTTCAAATTCAGTTCTCCTAACACGAAGTTACACACTCCGATCAGGTAAGGATCATCTATTAGGTCCTGATACTCCAGCGCTTTAAGATACGATTCGGTTGCTTTCTGATAATTATTTGCGCTGTATTCCATGCGTCCCAGACAATACCAAGAAAGGAACTTTTGCCGATTCGTGCCTTTCCGCAGAAAATAGTTTACGGCAGGACGAAGCATCGAATCGGAATCTATGGTTTGCCCTGTTTTATCCAACGCCAGCGAATAAAGAAGCCCGTAATGCGCTTTTGTCGATTTTTTGCAAATACTGCCGGGAGCAATAGCTTGCAAGGAGCGTAACACGCTGTCCGGATAATCGTTAATTATTTCCTCCGTTCGATTCAGTTCTTCGGATATGTGTTTGCTTTCGGAACACGAATACAAGCATAGAAAGACACAAACATAAATAAATATTTTCATAATCAGCCCACAATAATATTACCCAATATACGAAAAAATAGCGATTCAACCTGCATTTGGTAAAGCTGACATGACATAATTCGTTACATTTGCTATGAGGACTAATTCGGGAGGATCATACAATTCAAAAGGGTCTGCGCATTGCGCGCAGGCCCTTTTCACTCTCTCTTACACTTAAAATCTTCAAAGAAAAAACTCCAAAAACAATCACCTCACAAAGATATGATGCCTACATCTTTGCTTTTGCACTTGCGTTATTCTTCTAACGAATTGAACAAACCTTTATATAACTTGAATCATTGCAAATATAGCTTTTCAGTTCTATAAATCAAACAATTAGCCATAATTATTATTTATCGGAAGCAACACCCGGATCACCCATGCGAATAACGTTTAATTTGCACCGATAACGATATAATTCATAATAATTTAACGGTCATTCTTCGTATTAGGGCAAGAAAAGAAAAACGCGGGGAACGGCGAAAGGAATCAGGCACGGCAAAGAGCCACGAAACAGACAGCCGAACCCCGCGCCGTAAAAGCACGAAGTTCGACCTGTCCCGCCTGTTTCTCAATCAAATTTTTGCCGTTTCGATTCCTTACTGAACAGGCCGCGAGTATGTGGGCGTACCCTTGTTGCAATGACAAAGGTAGCAAAATATCTTAAAAATGTACGGGGAACAATCTGCGGCAGTCAGGTCGTGGAAAACCCGGAAACAGTCAGACCGAACCCCGCACAAACGATGTACGAAGTTCAGCCGTCCCGCCTGCTTCCCATTCAAATTTCCACGTTTGACTGCCGGGAACAGGCTATGATGAATATTCAGGCATGCACCTTTCGAATATTCGCCTACAAAGGTATAGATTTTTTCCGATTCCAGACATATCCCGTAGCCAATTAGGGCGAACGAGGGCGAACGGCAGCCTACAACGTCGGGAATTGTCGCGTCCGACTTACTTTTGCCGCCGAAACCAAAAACTATATTTATGCAACAAGAAGATGATTTGAGGGCGCTGGCAAAGATTGTCGCGTTCATTTTGGCCGTAGGCATTATCTGCAATGTTACCAACATTTATTGGTTCTGTTACGAATGACTGGCCGACAACGGCTGAACATTCGGGATTATCGACCGTATTCTGCATGGATTCCAGCAGACGACGGGATTCTATTCCTCACCCCTCTACTCAAAACTGTTCGCCTTTCTGCTGCTCCTGATCGCCTGTCTGGGTTCACGGGGCGTTAAATCGCAGAAAATCGGCTGGCCGCATATCATCACGGCGGGCTTCGCTGGCTTCTTCCTCTACTTTTTCAACGATTGGCTTTTGCATATACACGCAATGCCCGGCGTGCGCGTGGCATGGTACACCGGAACTCTGTTCGCGGGTTATCTGCTCATGCTTACGGCCGGAATATGGATATGGCGGCTTCTGCGGCACGACCTCTTGGACGACGTTTTCAACGACGAAAACGAATCCTTTATGCAGGAAACACGCCTGCTTTCGGACGAATATTCGGTGAACCTGCCGACGCTGTTCCGTTATCGGGGACAAAATTTTCGCGGCTGGGTGAATATCGCGGTTTTTCGTAGCTGCATGGTGGTCGGCTCACCGGGCAGCGGAAAATCATTCACCGTAATCAATAATTACATCAAACAACTCATCGAGAAAGGATATAGTCTGTATCTCTATGATTTCAAATATCCGGATTTGAGTATGCTGGCTTACAACCACCTGCTGCGTTTCACGCACAAGTACGAAGTAAAGCCGCAGTTCTGCGTGATAAACTTCGACGATCCCCGCCACTCGCACCGCTGCAATCCCATCAATGCCGATTTTCTGACCGACATTGCGGATGCCTATGAAGCTGCTTACGTCATAATGATCGGTCTGAACCGTTCGTGGGCACAGAAGCAGGGCGATTTTTTCGTCGAATCACCCGTCGTGCTGCTCACGGCGATTATCTGGTTTCTGCGTATCTATCAGAACGGGAAATACTGCACCTTCCCCCACGCAATCGAACTGCTGAACAAGAAATACGAGGAGGTTTTCACCATCCTCATGGCCCGGCCCGAACTGGAAAACTATTTGAGTGCGTTCGTCGATGCTTGGCAGGGCGGCGCACAGGAGCAGTTACAGGGACAAATCGCGTCCGCGAAGATCCCGCTGTCACGGATTATCTCGCCCGCGCTCTACTGGGTCATGTCGGGCGACGACTTTTCCCTCGACCTGAACAATCCCCAAGCCCCGAAAATCCTTTGCGTGGGCAGCAACCCCGACCGCCAGAATATCTATTCGGCGGCATTGAGCCTTTACAACTCGCGCATCGTGAAAACCATAAACCGCAAGGGAAAACTCAAATGCGGCGTCGTGATCGACGAGCTGCCGACCATTTTCTTCAAAGGTCTGGACAACCTCATAGCCACGGCCCGAAGCAACCGCGTAGCCGTATGTCTGGGGATGCAGGACTTTTCCCAACTTACACGCGATTACGGCGAACACGAAAGCAAAGTCATACAGAATATCGTAGGAAACGTTATTGCCGGGCAGGTCGTAGGCGACACGGCCCGCATCCTCTCCGAACGCTTCGGAAAAATCGTGCAGCAGCGGCAGTCGCTCAATATCAGCCGTGAAGATAAATCCACGGGGATAAACACCCAGCTTGACAGCGTGATCCCCGCGTCGAAAATCAGCAATCTTTCGCAGGGCGTGTTCGTCGGAGCCGTGGCCGACAACTTCGGGGACAATATTCCGCAGAAAATGTTTCACGCCCAGATTGTCGTCGATGTCGAAAAGGTCAAAGCCGAAGAAAAACAGTATCGTCCGATTCCCGTGCTCTCCGACTTCACCGACGAAAACGGCAAGGACCGAATGGCCGAGGTTATCGAAGCCAACTACTACCGCATAAAGCAGGAAGCGGCCCAGATCGTAGAGGACGAACTGCGACGCATAGCCGACGACCCGAAGCTAAAACACCTGTTTAAAGGCAACGAAACCGTAGCCAATTAGGGCGAACGAGGGCGAACGAGGGCGTAAAGAGTATCTTTTTGATGATGGCGGCTATACATTCGCAGAGCAAACAGTTTCACATAATAACTTAAAATTCAAATTATGGCAGAAGAACAACAACAGTCGCCCGGTGCTGCGCAGCAGCCCAACGACAATTCACTCAACGAGCCGAGTATCGGCATGATGTACGACAAGGAGAAAGACCAGGCAAAGGTCTTTTCCCAGAACCCCGACGGGAGTATCGGCACGGTGGACCCGACCCCGGAAAATGAAAGCCTGTTTTTTGTCATGGACAAGAACATTCCGCTGAACTTCTACAAGAATTTGCAGAAGTATCACAACAACCCCACCATCAACATTTACGTTCTCCCGCGGCGTGCGCTCGGACGCATGAAAGATGCGCTGAAACGGTATTGGAAAAATACCACCCGCGACGACGTGAAACTCTATTACAACTACAAGATACACCCGGACGGAAAATTCGAGTGCAAGATGAAAACCCGCGGCATCCCCGTTGCCGAAATGCCGTGGGACACGCTCAACCGCATGGGGTACAGCTTCGGCGGGCTGGAAAAGATGAACTATCTCCAAAAGTTGCAGAATTACGAACAAACGGGGATGCACAAGCTCAAATACCATGACGATATAATCAACTATATCGGCGAGGGTAAAATCCGGCTCAAAAAGAGCGGCAACGGCTACAAAGTCGATGTGAAAAGCTATGCCCGGATTCTCGACGAGGGACTTTTCGATCAGAAATTCACCGAAACGGATATGAAGAACCTCGAAATGTACGGCAACCTCGGCCGCGTGCTGGAAACGTCCGAGGGTCCTCTGCTCGTGTCGCGGGACTTCGATACGCGGCAGTTGGATTACACGAATACTGAAAATGCTTTTGTTCCCCGATACATCCGCGGCACGGAACTCACACAGGAGGACATCAACAGCTTCCGTCGCGGTGAAGTGCGCGAAATAGCGATTGTAAACAGGGACGGCAGCGTGAACATCGTGCCCTACCAGTACAACGCGGTTTTCCGCAAACCTATGGAGGTATTGACCATTGAGCAGCGGAATGCGCTGGCAACCAAACTGCGCGAGCAGCGCGACATGGAGCGTATCATTTCCTCGATGCCCGAAACCGCCGACGGGTGGACCCAATACCCGCAGGCCCCCAAGCAGTCGGCAGAACAGACCGCCGAGACCGCCGGACAGGGACAAGCACCCGCAGCCGTGCCGGAGCAGAACCAGCAGGGGCAGGCCGCCGAAACGGCCGGGCAGGGACAAACTCCCGCACCTGACCTTTTCGGCGCAGGCCAAACCACGCAAGGCAAAACCCCGGTGCAGGGCCAGACATCCCCGCAAGGTCAGAAACAGCCGCGAGCCGGGCAGAAATCACCGCGTCCGGAGGTAGCGACGCCCACCCCCAAAGCACAACGGAAAACAGGTCAACACGTTTAGCGCTATGGAAAGATTCGATGAATCGGCTATTGACTGGGTAGCCGCCGCCAAGCGCGGCATAAGTCGCCGGATGCTCAAAGAATACGGTTTTCTGGAATTGCTGCTGGAGGGCGGCACGACACCCGTAATTCCCTTGACGCTAACCCTCGCGGACGTGACTATAAAACTGGACGGCACGCTTCGACTGACCGAGGACTGCGACAAAAACGTGCGTTTCGAAGTCCTCGGTTACGGCTGGGAAGAATAACCTCCTAAATCCTAAAATATGCGAAAGTGACGATTTTCGCCCGGAGAGCACCGAGGGTGCGGACCGGGACAGGACGGAGCGGCCCTGCCGCAGACAACAAACACAACATCAAAACTTTAATTCACAGCAAATTACACTCAAAACACAACGATTTAACATGAAAAAGATTCTTTTCGCGGCCTTTGCCGCACTTTCGATGATCGCCTGCAACAAAGACGATGCAACGACTGTCATTCCCGACATCGACAACACCCTCAACGGCGCAATCGTCGCCATGAGGTTCACCGACGAAACCCCGACCCGTGCGTTCTTCGCCGAAGCCGCGGCCGCCGAAGCGTGGGAAAAATCCCTCTCCTCGCTCTCCGTGTACGTGTTCAACGCCAAAGGTGACCTTATCACCCTGCGCGACTTCACCGCATCGGAACTCACGGCCCGCACCGCGACCTTCGCCCTGCCGCACGCCACAGCCGGAACGACCTGCGACTTCTATGCCGTAGCCAACATGTCCCTGACGGGCGTCACCACGAAATCCGCGCTGCTGGCAAAGCTGGAAACATCCGCCGCCGACTATAACGGGACATTCGCCGAGGTTTCGACCAAAGCCAAGCGCAGCGGCGGCTTCGTAATGACGGCCGGAGTGAGCAAGGCCATCGCCGAGGGCGGCACGACATCCGTAGCCCTGACACTCAAACGCACCGTCGCCAAAGTCGCCGTGCAGACCTCCGTCGATGCGTCGTTCAATAGCAAGTATTCCGGAACGCTGACCGTAACGGGAACGAAGGTGGTGCGTGCCGCCAGCCAGACGCCGATCATCGCCCCGGCCACACCGACGCCCGGAGCCATGACCTACACCCATACGCAGGCCCCGGCAGCGGCATCCGGCAAGTATAACAACCTTTTCTACATCTTCGAAAACGGAGCTTTGGCAGAAGCAAGCCGCGTCGCGCTGGAGATCACCGCGACCTATGACGCCGACGGGAACGCTTCGACAACGGCCGACCGCATGGAAGTCGTCTACACCGTTCCCCTCACGGGCAAGGCCGGGGGTGAAATCGCCCGCAACGGCTACTACCGTGTGGCCGCCAACATCACGGGTCTCGTGGGGCAGGATTGCCAAGTCAGCGTGTCGGTCGCCGAGTGGGAAACACCCGTAACGCAGTCGGTCGATCTGGGCGCATAAACAACCTATTCATTAACCGCCGCCCGCACCTTTCGGGGCGCGGGCGGTTATCATAAATCCCGATGAAACAAACCATATTCATTTTGCTCGCCCTCGCTCTTTGCTGGGGCTGCATTACCGACCGCGAGCCGACCGCACGGTCGAAAGTGGCCGTAGAACTGACCGTCAGGTCCGCCCCCATGACAACGACGACCCGCGCGACCGACGAAACGACGATCCGCGACCTGAATTTCTACCTTATGGACAAAGCGGGCCGCGTAGTGGTATTCCGCTATCTCACCACGACGACGCTGCGCTTCGAATGCCCTCCGGGCGTCTACCTGATGCGCATTGCCGCCAACGTCGGCCGCAGTCTGGGTGAAAGTGCCGACCTTTCCCGATACATGGTAACATACCAGCAGGATTATGACACACTACCGATGTTTTACGAACAGGAAACGACGATCTCATGTTCGTCCGGCAGCGTAGTGCAGTTACCGCCGATAAACGTTAAACGCTTCGTGTCGAAAATCTCCTACAACCTCACCGCAAAACCTGCCGACATGGAACTCAAATCCGTGCAACTGCTCACCGTTCCCAGCACCGCGGCGCTCTTTGCAGGGAACGGCCCGGCATCCGGCAATCCCGACGACTACACCCACGGCCCGGAAATGCTCCTGACGGGACGGC
Organism: Alistipes sp. HGB5; assembly: GCF_000183485.2. Taxonomy (NCBI): domain Bacteria; kingdom Pseudomonadati; phylum Bacteroidota; class Bacteroidia; order Bacteroidales; family Rikenellaceae; genus Alistipes; species Alistipes sp. HGB5. Next base: position 19,244 of record NZ_AENZ01000067.1, read on the forward strand.
AGGCCGCAGGCAGCTATTACATGCTGCCCAATCTTCAAGGCGTGAGGACCTCGATCACCGACCAGAAGCAGAAGAATGCCGACAATGCGCCCCCTTGTGCATCGTGGCTGCTTATCCGCGCCACGCGGGGCAGTAAGGTGCTGGCCTACTCGGTCTATCTGGGCGAAAACAATACGTCCGATTTCAACGTCCGGGCCAACTGCCATTACAGGCTCAATATAACCCTGCTGAACGACAACACCGCAGACACCCGAATCGCGGCATATACGGCTGCCGTGTACGACGATTTCGACGACGGCAATATCGGCGGCTACTGCGTGTACGACCCGGATTACAGCCTGCATGTCGATATGGTGAACGAAAACAGCTCGCTCGCTATCAGCGGGCGGCTGGAGGTGACACAAGGCGACAGCGACTATTTCGAATTTGACCGTACCGACTGCAATAACAGCTTCGACTTTGAAATCTATAACCCCAAAGGAGGTAATTACTTTTACCTCGATTACGGCCCGTCCGTTTTCACCAAAGACAATTCAACGCTGGCCTACCGCGTAACGCTGACCGACGAATACGGATTCGCACAGTCTTACGATTTCAAACATACGATGGCAAATATAGTTTACGCCCATACTTCCGCAGGCGGGAGCGTCACGGCAGACAGATGCCTATATACCCAAACTGCGAACGAGGGCGGCGGCAAGCGCACCGCAGCGTTATGCCACGAGGACGGATGCCGACTGACCGCCGCAGCGACGGGGTCCTATGCTTTCGTGGGCTGGTACGCCGACGCCGCATATTCCCGGCTCCTTTCATCGTCGGAGAGCTACAATTATGTCCCCCGCGATTCGCATGCCGACATATATGCCCGTTTTCGGGTCATGGAAACACCCCTCGACAGTAAGGGAACGGCGAACTGCTACATAGCCCCGGCCCTCGACACCCGCTATTCGTTCGATGCGACGGTGCAGGGCAACGGCAAGAATACGACGAATATCTGGCCGCAGCAGCTTCACGGAGTTTCCGCCCGCGTGCTTTGGGAATCGGGGACATTGAGCGAAACGGTTGTCAAAGATGCGGCGTACTCAAACGGCCGTATATCCTTTTCGACGGGAGCCGTGCGGGGCAACGCCGTGATCGGGTTGTTCGACGCTGCGGGAAACTGCATCTGGTCGTGGCATATCTGGTCGGTCGATTACGACCCGGCAACAATGGCGCAGACCTATTCGTCCGGGGCTGTCTTTATGGACCGCAATATCGGAGCACTCACCACCGACTGCACGCAGCCCTCATCGCGCGGGCTTTACTACCAGTGGGGCCGCAAAGACCCCTTTCCGCATCCGGCGACTTGTCAGGATATAAACAAACGCGCCGACGCCGTATATGCCGAGGGATTCGAATACGCTGTCAGCTATCCCCGAAACGCCGGGACTGAAAGCCCTTATGACAATATGACCGTGGAGTGGTCGATTGCTCACCCGACAACCTTTATGAGCGATGCCATGTACGAAGATTGGGAAGAGTGGACATCAGTAGCCGATTGGCTTTATAATCATCATCCGAATCTTTGGGGGAACGTCACGACAAGCAACAACAATATTAGCAAGGTAAGCCTCAAATCAATTTATGACCCGTGCCCCGTTGGTTGGAAAGTCCCCAGCCCCGAAGATTTTGCCGGAATCGAGCGGGTAAGTCAGTCGTCGCCCTATTATGTAACGATTCATTACAACGGTAATCGCACCACGAATATCCCGACTGGAGGGACTTTCGTTGAAACACGCTTTATGAATAACGGACAGCTCGGACGGCTTTATACCAATGCGCCCTACAATATGCACTGGGGAACGTGGGCTTGTCGATATGGCGATATTTCCTGCACCTCGATTTTTTTCTCGACGGGTTCCGTACCATCATTTATCGGCACAACAGATTATTACCGCTATGCCGCAAATCCTATCCGCTGTATTCGGGAGTAGGCTTCCAAAGAATTACAACCATGAAAAAAAGACACATCATCACCTTAATGCTCTGCCTACTGGCTTTGTGGGGCAAGCCCCATCGGGTCGCAGCGCAGTTTTTCAGCGCCAAAGTAAACGCGTTGGCCGCACTCACCGCAACGGTGAACGTAGGAGTGGATGCCGCCGTCGCGGACAAGTGGACGTTAGACCTTTCCGCCTACTGGAATCCCGTAAACTCCGATTCGTTCAGTTGTCGGCTGTATGCCGCGCAGATCGGCACGAAACGCTGGCTTTACGAAGCGTTCGTGGGCCATTTCATCGGCAGCCAGCTAACCTATGGAAATTACCTGTACGGCGGTTCCCGACGCTACTACAAAGGCGGAATGGCCGGGCTGGGATTCAGCTATGGTTATGCTTGGCTGCTCTCGAAGCGTTGGAACGTCACGGCCGAAATCGGCATCGGGGTCTTTTACATGAAAGACACCCGCCGCGACCGCATCCCGCCCGAATACGAATCCATCTTCATACACCACTACAAGCGGTGGGTTGTAGGCCCCTCGCGGGCAGAGATCAGTTTTAACTACTTATTCTAAAAGCAGCATGAAAAAACTTATTTATACCGTCGTCTGCATGATGCTTTTTTGCTGCGCCTGCTCGGATGCGGACATAGAGCTTAATCCGGCGACGCAGGCCAAACAGCAGCTTGCAATGACATTCCGCTGCGGGGCCATGTCCCCGACACGCGCCGCGACGAACGACACCCGCATCGACGACATCAATCTGTACTTGTTCCCCGTAAACGGCGGTCAGGCCCGGCACGTCTATATTGCTCCGGTGCGCCCCGTCGTGCTGGAACTGCCCAAAGGCGACTATACGCTTTACGCCATTGCCAACCTCGGACACGACGCGGGCGAGCGGACGCAGGATTTCGTTCGCTCGCTGCGCGTCGAACGGGAGCCTGCGGCCCTCGCGGATGCTCCCTTTCCCATGTCCGCGCAGCAGGCCGTCACCGTGCGCGGCGACACGCAGATCGCCGTATCTTTGGTTCGCGCCGTGGCAAAGGTCAATTTCAGCTACACCGTGGCTGCTGATTTCGCAAAGTCTTTTCATGTGAAGTCCGTGCAGTTTCGCAGCGCACCCCGTTCGGCGGCTCTCTTTGACTTCAGCCGCGCCGAGAGCAGCGAAGCCGTTGCCGACATGCCGCCCGTCGAAGCGTCGGCAACGGCCTATGCCGCGACCTGCTATTTATTGGAGAACAGGCAGGGAGAGGTTGCAGGCATCGGCTCCCAGCAGCAGAAAGATCAAACCCGCGCCCCGGAACATGCCACCTACATAGCCATAGCGGGCGAAGCCGACGGAACGCAGGTTGTGTACCGCATCTATCTCGGAGAAAACAACACGACGGATTTCAATGTCGGCCGCAACCGGGTTTACAACATCGACGCCCGCATCCTCGGTCTGAACACCGTGGACTGGCGGGTATCGACGGCAGAACTCACCGTCACGCCATTTGCCGAAAACCATGCACCGGGGGAACCTGCGACAACCGAACTGCGGCTTACATCCACGAACAACCCCGAAAATGTCTATTACTTGTCCTATCATATCGACGCCGGGACGGGGATAGTCGCCATCGACGGCGTGAATCGGAACCCCGGTACGCCTTATCCGTTCTTTTCGGGCAACGGAACAGTAACGGCCGGTATCAGCTATACGCAGGCAGAGCCGGGCGACGTGCGGCTCCGTCTGACGGTTACGGACAAATACGGATTCAGCATGGAGCGTGTGCTGACAACGGTATTCAAAAACCCGGAACTGACGATAACCTATGCCCAGCAGGGAAATGAACTGACGGTTTATGACCGGGCATATATCGACTATACCGTGTCACAACCCGGTTACTCCGGGAACTACACCGTAAAAGTGGAAGGTGTTCCGTCCGTGTACTATGGTCGTTATGGCTCCGACGTTCCCCTGACGACATTCACCCAATACGGGAACGGCACAAATACATTACGGGTGAAGCCAAATATGCTTGGGCCGAACCCGCTGAAAATAACCGTAACCGACACCGACGGCCACAGCGCGGAGATCATCACATCGGTAATGGGTATTAAGACCACCGCCGACCTCCAACCGACATTCAGCACATCGGGGGGCTTGCTCTATGTTACCGTGGAATCTTCGCAGCCCGTAGTGGACGACCTGACCGTGAAAGTGACGGCCAATGCCGACATATATTCTTTCGGTGGGGCCGTGACAAAAAAGCAGTATATCGTAACGGTGAAGATTGAAGCCGACCATACGACAGGAAAAGGGTCTGTATCATTGAGCGGGTTAGGGAGTTACGCCACGTTCACAGTAACGTCTTATTCCGCGGAATTTAAGCGCACATCGGATAACGGATTGGTCGAATATAAATTGCAGTAGAAAATGAAAAGGATAATGAAAACTATTGCCGTATGCTTGGCCGCGTTGCTTTGCGGCTGTTCGATAACCGGGCATCTGGAGCGTCGCCAATACTGCGCCGACGTGTTGCACGTCAGCCGCGAACAGCGCGAACGCGAGCAGCAGACCTACCAGCCGCCCGCCTTGAAGATCGAATGGGACAGCAACCGTTTCTACCTCGTGCCGACCGAAGTACAGGAGAACGGCGAACGTATAATGGCAATGCAGATTCAGCAGGTAACCATACGCGCCAAAGCCCGAACGCTTCCCGAACGGCTGGGAAAGGTCATAATCGACTTCGTGATCGACATGCCCCGGCAGTTGCAGGGCGCATGCCGGAGCGTCATCGTAACCCCCTATCTGCACAAGTACGGCGAAGCGCATGCTTTGCAGGACATCACCATTCGGGGCGGGCTGTTTTCACGGGTGCAGCAGCGCGACTACTGGCAGTTCGGCAAGTATGTCCGGGCTTTCGCACCCGACAGCAGCGCCGAAGCCCGCGCTTTCGCCCGCTTCGTGAAATATCCCTATCCGGAGGGCGTGCGGCTCGACAGCGTGGCGGCCCATCCCGGCCATATCTCGTACTACTATTCGCAGGAGGTCCCGACAGACGAAACGTCGAAAACGATGCTTGTAACCTTACAGGGCCGTGTCGTGGCCCTCGACGACAGCAGCTACACGCTGCCCCCGTCCGATACGCTGACCTATCACGTTTCGTCGATGCTCTCGTTCGTCGATACCACGACGCGCTACAAAATAAAGGTCATAAACAAGTACGCCACCGTGCAGGACCGCAACTACATTCAGTTTTTGGTGAACGACACCCGTGTACTCGACACCCTCGGCAGAAACACCGCACAGCTCGGTAAGATTCAGGCACGCATGGCCGGACTGATCGCCCAGCAGGAATTTTTCGTCGATAGCGTCGTCCTGACGGCCACGGCATCCCCGGAGGGCAGTTTTACCCGTAACCGTGCTTTGGCACAAGGCCGCGCCCATGCCCTCAAACGCTACCTGCAGGAGCGCATCGGCCCCGAAGTCGATACGCTCGTCCGGGTGCGGTGGGTGGCCGAGGACTGGCCCGAACTGGCGACCCGCATCCGTGGTGACGAAAGCCTGCCGCACCGCGCCGAAATGCTGGAGTTGATCGCCGCCGAGAAAGACCCCGACCGACGGGAGCGGCTGATCCGCGAACGATACCCGGCGGATTATCGCTATCTTAAAGAAAGCGTCTATCCGTGGCTGCGGGCCGTGACATTGCGTTACGACCTGCGCAGGCAGGGAATGATAAAGGACACCATTCACACCCGCGAGGTCGATACGGCTTATATGCGGGGTGTGGACCTGCTGCAAAAGCGCAGGTATGCGAAAGCCCTTTACAACTTACTTGAATACCGCGACCGCAACACCGTCGTAACGCTCCTTTCGCTCGGCCATGACGCGCAGGCATTGGAAATCCTCGACGGGCTGGAGCAGTCCGCGACGACCGAATACCTCAAAGCCGTGGCGTGCTCCCGGCTCGGTCGCAAGGTAGAGGGCCGCGAACATTTCCTGACGGCCTGCGGCATGGACAAGCGGATGCAGTACCGCGGGAACCTCGACCCCGAAATAACCGAACTTTTAAAACAATAAACCATGAAAATAGGACTGATAGACGTAGACGGCCACCACTTCCCGAACCTCGCGCTGATGAAGTTGTCCGCATGACACAAAGTCCACGGCGACAGCGTGGAGTTCGCCGACCCCATGTTCGGGCAGTATGACCGGGTGTATATGGCAAAGGTGTTTACGTTCACTCCCGACTATCCCCACGTTTTCCCCTGCGAAGTCGTGAAAGGCGGAACCGGGTATCGGGATTATGCGCGGGTCCTGCCCGAAGAAGTGGAACACTCCTGCCCCGATTACGGGTTGTATGATTATCCTGCGGCAGTAGGTTTCCTGACCCGCGGATGCGTGAACCGCTGCCCGTGGTGCGTAGTCCCCCGTAAAGAGGGGGCAATCCGGGCAAATGCCGACATTGAGGAATTTTTAGGCGGACGCCGCAACGCCGTACTGCTCGACAACAACGTACTTGCGTCCGGGTGGGGACTGGAGCAGATCGAGAAGATCATCCGGTTAGGGGTGCGGGTGGACTTCAACCAGGGTCTTGATGCCCGGCAAATCGCCCGGAATACCGAAATCGCAGAACTGCTCTCCCGCGTGAAGTGGTCGAAGTATATTCGCATGGCATATGACAGCTCCGCCGTCCGGGACAACGTTCACAGGGCAATAGAAAGGCTGAAAAAATGCGGCGTGAAGCCCGCAAAGATGTTTTTCTATGTCCTCGTTCGGGACGTGGATGACGCGCTGGGCCGCATCGAAGAACTGCGTGCGCTGGGATGCCAGCCCTTTGCACAGCCTTACCGCGACTTTGAGAGCAAGATACACCCCACACCCGAACAGCGGCGACTGGCCCGCTGGTGCAACCATAAACCGACGTTTCACACCGTGAACTACAAAAACTACAAAGAATAACGCTATGAAAAGGAAATCATTCGTAAGCATTTTAATCGTGCTGCTGGCCCTGTTCAGCCTGACCCGCTGCAAGCTGGCAGAGGTCGAAACAATCGACGAAATACCGTGCCCCGGAGTGGGAATAGACACGGTGATAATCCCCGGCTGGGACAATCAGCCTGATGACTAAAACAAATGTCCAGCCTTTCAGGGCTGGACATTTGTTATTTGAACGGATTAAGTTTTGCATCGTGTGCTTTTTTTTCGATCAAATTCTGCCTTTCTTTTTCGAGAATTGATAACACATTTGGCTTGATGTTGGCATTGCGTTTTTTGCATTCCTCTTTTAAGAGGTTAATTCTTGTTTTGACTTCTGAAACAAGAAATTTAATATCCTCTTTTACTCGTTCTTTCCATTCATCGCTTAGTGGGATGCGTGTATATTCTGTTATAATGGTTAAGGTTAATCCATTTGCATTTGCACTTCCCTTTATAGGAGCATAGTGTGTATCGGTAGGAGTATTGAAAAAGAAAGTATAATCACCTTGGATTTTGAATTTATAATCGACTGCGACAAAATCATAAAACTCATGGATTGCACCAATTCGTAATTCTGGTCGTAACGCTTCTCGCGAAATGGGCATAAGATAACTAATTGGCTCAACATCTTCTGTTGTAAACTCCGTGTCGCAGATAATGCTATATTGTTGTTCTATTCTGTCCGCGATCTTTTGCAAGTCGCAATTTAATAGCTCATTATCTGTTATTTTGTTAAGTTCGGATGCGATTTTCTTATCGCTTTCATCGAATCGGGTTTGAATGGGAGTATTGTTGAAGAGATACATAATAGGAATGGGTTAGTGTTTCACAAATGTATGAATAATTATTTTTTAAGCTAAAAAGTTTTATTGATTGTTGTGAGAGTATAATTTCTCTGCATATAATCCATAGGTATGTGATTGTTGTCTGAATTTATATACATCAAATTTCTTTTCTTTTGCTATATTGATTATAGTATCTATGTTACCGTCAAATTTGCATCCTAAATACACTCTATTAATCAAGTTACGCATTTGTAATTTTACCGGTTCGTCTAAATTCAGATAGGGATTAGGAGTTTGCCGCAGTATCAGACGATACTCCTTTTCATGTTCCCACCACTTCGCTTTTGTCAATAGAAAACCGTTGATTTCGTTCTGGGCTTTTTTGGATGGGGTGTTATCAATCCGGGGTGTCTGATAGTCAAATGGTACTATATTGATAAGATTTAAATCTGGAAGTTTATTTTTGTATACAACCTTTCTGAATGAGAGGTAACTATTGATTTTATCGTGAAAATGGTTAATTAAAGAGGTATAAATGTCTTTCATATTGACACCTATACACATGCCTTTGTGCTCGTTGTAATAACTCCACATCAAAAAGGTGGTAGCAGTTTCACTTAAACTACAAATTCCGAAATATTTGGTGAGTTCATTTAAGTCAAAGGACACACTAAATTCCGGGTATTTTCCCTGACATTCGTGCGAAAGGTAACAATCGTAAGGGTCATTCAGAAAGCCTGTTCGCCTGAACCATAATTCTTCTTTTTGCAGCATGGATAAACCACCAGTGGTATCAATGTACTTATATAGAATAGCAGGATGTTGGTCTTTATTGGTCATAGTAGATTCTTGCGCTTTAAATCGTTGATAAAGATACAAAAAAATGCTATTTACCATTAAGATATTTTCACTACCTTAATGGAAAATTTGAACGATATGTTTGACTTGAATAACCTTATCGGTCGTCTCCGGCGAATTGAAAATGATCCTGCAGCTCAATTCGAAGATATTGAAGATGCGTTTAATGATATGATAGGGCAGCCGATTGTTGCGCCAATTATAACCATGCCTGCCGGGATATTGGTATTACGCGCTCGTCAGGTAAAATCATTTAATGAAGTTCAGAGTGAAGAACAAATCAGCTATTTGCCGCAGCAACTTTGTGAAAAATTCGGACGGGCGAATATGCCGGATAATCCCTTATTCTATGGTGTTCTTGTAAATCGAGATAACGAAGAAGAAATCCCGCGTCTAACAAATAGTATTATACTGTCGCTATTTGAAGCCTGTCCCTTTTTTCGAGGACCGATGATAGATGAAGAATATCGTGCTGTTGTCGGATGTTGGGAATCATATAAACCACTTGACGGATTGACGATTATAAATCCAGATTTACGTGAAAACAGGTCCGGGATTAATCGTCAGGTAGCGAATGGACTTTCGAATTTCTTGGCAGAAATTGAAGAATTGCGTAGGGCTGGAGCGGATTTCTATTCTGATGACGAAATAATAAATTTTCAACGATATATGCACCATAAATTTACAGATAACGTTAATGCAGACAGAGAGTACTGGATTCCCGCAAAATTTACGTTTGATGTGTTAGTGCAACCCATTATTGACGGAATATTTTACGAGAGTTCACAAGGACGTGTAGACGATCGACTGAAGGATTGTATTAGTGTTGCGCTTAAACCGCAATCAGTAGATACGAAATTGCATTTTCTTGGGGTCTATGATGTTCTGATAAAAAATGATGGGGAGAAAGTTACGATTTCTGCACCTATATTTCGGAACCTTTAATTGTATAAATTACATGGCCTTTACCTGAATAATGTCGTCCCAACTGGTCGTATATCGTTGGGAAAGGTGTTCGCGGTTCATGCGGTAGGGCGGTGTCGCGCCCTGCGTGGCGAGGCTTATCTTGTTTCGGCCGTAGGTCTTGTTCAAGGCGTCCATGACCGCCATGATCCGCGTATGTTTGTCCCGGTCAATCGGGTCGAACATATTGATTTGTACTCCTTCGTTCGACCGAATATCCGAAAGAACCACGCCCGCACGTTTGTAGCCGTAGCCTTTGGAGTACAAGTCCCGCAGTATCTTGCCCGCATATTTTACCAATTCGATGGTGCTGTCTGTCGGGTTGGGCAGTTTCAGCAGCGCATTTTCATAGCTTTGCGGCTTGTCGGGGCGGTGGCGGTTCGTCAGGATGAACACCCGGATTTCCCCGCAGACGGATTGCTGCTTGCGCAGCTTTTCGGCGCTGGTGGCGGTGAAAAGCGCGATATTACGGTGCAGTTCGCCGTAATCGGAAACGTCGTTGTGAAATGTTCGGGAGGTGCGTATCTGCTGCTTGGGCTGCGGCATATCATCAAACCCTATACAAGCTTCGCCCCGCAGCTCTTTCCACATGCGCAGAGCCGTAATGCCGCCCATGTTCAGGCGCACCCACTCCGGGGATAACTGCGTGAAGTCGTATGCCGTGGCGACGTTCGCGGCCAGCAGCTTCTTTTCGAAGCGTCTCCCGATGCCCCATACGTCGCCGATAGGGAACCGCCGCAGTACTTTCTCTATATCTTCCGGGCGGTGCATGTAGCAGCAGCCCGCCAGCTTCGGATATTGCTTGCACAACTTACTGGCGATCTTCGCCAGCGTTTTGGTCGGAGCGATACCCAAGCTGATCGGGATGCCCGTATTCTTTTTCACTCGTTGCACGATCTCCAGCCCGAAGTCCCGCAGCGTGGCCGGGTCGATGCCCGTGAAATCCATGAAACTTTCGTCAATGGAATAGACCTCGGTAGCGGGGGAGTACGATTTAAGGGTATTCATAACCCGCGTACTCATATCCCCGTAGAGTTCCAGATTGGAAGAAAAGACAGCGACATTATTTTGCCGGAGAAATGCAGCCTGCTGAAAATAGGCATCGCCCATCTTCAAACCGAGCGCTTTTGCTTCATCGCTGCGGGCAATGATGCACCCGTCATTATTCGACAATACGACAACAGGCCGCCCGTTTAGATCGGGGGCGAACATTCGTTCGCAGGATGCGTAGAAATTATTGCAGTCCGCAAGGCCGTACATTATTTTTTGACTTTCTTTATTACATACCGGACAACGCCCCACACACGGAAGTCGCAGTCCGTAGTGACCTCGATAGGCTTGTACTTTTCATTGGCAGGGACAAGCCAAACCTGCGCCCCTTTAAACCGGATCGTTTTCAGCGTAAATTCCCCGTCGATAAAGGACACCACGACATCCCCATCGAGCGGATCGGCGGACTTATCGACCGCCAGCAAATCGCCCTCCTCGATATGCGCGTCTTTCATGCTGTCCCCGACAACACGTGCGAAAAATGTAGCGTTCGGATTCGGGGCTACCAATTTATTCAGATCAAGCGGTTGTTCGATGCTGTCGTCCGCAGGGGAGGGGAACCCTGCGTGTACGCCGCTATCCATCAGAGGAACCTCCAACGGTGCAGTAAGGTCCGGTTTAAACCATTCCAATCTTATGTTTTCATTCATAGTCGAAGCAAATGTATATAGATTTTATATTCTAAACAAGCCAGAATATAACGAAAAAAGCCGCCCTGAAATTGCAGGACGGCTATTCGTTTGAGTGTTTGCTATTTCGGTTTGCGGGTGATTGTATGCTTTACTTTCAGCACGACAAGGTTGCACTCGATTGTCGTTTCGGACTGCGTGGTTTCAAAAGTATCGTCCAGCAAATCGCTGATGATACGGCTGCCTTTCTCGGCAAGCCGCTCTTGCAGATGCGGGTCGTTAGGTTCTTGCAACGCCGACATCGTGCGAGACAGTTCTTTCACCTTTGCAAAGGTTTCGATAATTCCGATTGTCGTCTGTGTGGCAACAGGCGATTTCAGGATTGTCGCCAGCATATAAAGTCCCTTTTCGGTAAAGGCTTTGGGGGCATAGCGGACCTTTGCGGATTTTGTGGTCGAAATTTTCGACCGCAAATCTTCCCATTCTGACGGGGTAAGCTGGAGAATGTACCCGTCCGGGAATTTGTCGGGGTTGTTCTTGATCGCTTCGTTTACGCGCTTCGTTTCGACGCCGTAAAGGGCTGCTACGTCGCTGTCGAGAATCACCTGACGACCCTGAACAACGATGATTTTGTCTTTGATTGCTGTCTGAACTGCATCCATAATATAGTAGTTTATTGGTAAAGAGTTTGTAATGTTTGCGTTGCCGTGTTCAAAACGTTAATGTCTTTGATGATCTTTTCGGGAAGAACGCGGGCGTAGTGCTGCGTCATTTTCATATTCGCATGTCCCATTGTCTTGGCGATGGTGGCAATAGGAACGCCGAAAGACATGGCGGTAGTGGCATAGGTATGCCGGGCCATGTGGAAAGTCATATTCTTTTTGATGCCGCAACTACTTGCAATTTGCTTCAAGTAGGCGTTTACGTGCTGATGCGGGGAACGAGGTAGTACGTAGCTGTCATTCTGATTCTCGTATTTCTTAATTATGGATTTCGCAATATCCATAACCGGGATGATCGACGGAATATTTGTTTTCTGACGGGTAATTTTAATCCACATATCCCCGTTTTCAGCAAGCGTAATGTTTTCACGTTTTAGGTTCATGGCATCGACAAAAGCTAAGCCCGTAAAACAGCTGAATACGAATAGGTCTTTTGTCGTTTCCAAACTTCGCAATGAAAATTTCTTTTGGATGATTAATTTAAGTTCATCGACCGTCAGGAAATTCGGGTCCACAGGGTCAAACTTAATTTTGTAATCGCTGAACGGGTCCTTTTTCAAAAGACCTTTCTTGATGCAGATTTTTGTAACATGTTTGAATACCTGCATGATTTTTTGAACTTGATTGTTTGAAACCTTATACGTAGTGAATAGATAGTCTGAAAAATCATCGACGAAAGAACCGTCGATCTCCGCGGCGTACATATCCGAACGGTGATGTTTTACCTTGATGAAATCCGCCACCCGGTTATATACAAGGGTAATACGTTTGTAGGTCGAAAGAGAACGGCATTTGCCGATCATATCCTTTTGATGTTGCTTGTACTCTTGGAAAACGCTTAATAGGGTAGTGCTGGAATCATCAATCCCTAAAAAAGCATTTTTAACTTGCTCGGCAGACAGCACAGGACCGCGCAGAAACATTTCCTGATAGGTAGTTCTGATTCTTGCTTCGATATTGCGCAGTTGGCTATTTAGGGAACTTGCTCCCTTTCCATTGATTTTCTTTGTTTTGCTGTCCCATTCCGTAGTTTGCGGGTCAATTTCCAACTGCGTGAAGAATTGTGTCGTCTGCTTATTGACAGTAATACGCCCCATAATGGGCAATAATCCGCTCTTTTTCTGTTGCTTTTTTACATAAAAAAGCACGCTAAATGTGTTTTTCATGGTTACTTTTTTTGGTTACAAAATTAGTCTAATTGTGCCTTAAAACTCTGACAATCAGCGGACAACTGACGGACTTTTCAAGGAATTCGTAACCAAAATCGGGGAAAATTCGTAACCAAAAATATTTTTGGGTTTTGGTTACGAATTAGTAACGATTTTTTGTCGCAGTTTGGCATTCTGCTGTCGTAACCGCAAAAGAAAAAAGCCTTATAGTAGACAACTATAAGGCTTTTACGTTGCTTTGGCCGTTGTTTGGCACTTATTTGTGCCGGCTTTTAGCATTTTCTGTACCCCCTCAGGGGCTCGAACCCTGGACCCCAACATTAAGAGTGTCGTGTCTCCTGCGCGGACAAAAACTTCGTTTTCGTCCGTAACCAACTGAGCTAAAGAGGCATCAATCGTTATCCGATTGCGAGTGCAAAGGGCTAATAAGGTAAAGTGTATAACAAAGTGTATAACAGAAATATTGGTGTAACTTGTTTGCAGTTAATAAATTAATATTGATAAATGGATAAAGTTTATGTGGTAGGAAATCGGCGAAAAATTTTTCCCTCTCGCCGTTCGTCTGTTTTCGGCAATTTTCAGTAGCTTTTGTTTCTATAAAGAAAAAATCCCCGACCGTATGGCCGAGGATATATGCTACAAGTACTTTAATTGACCGTGTGACGCAATTTCAAAAAATTCATTTTATATAGCCCTTAAAAATTATGTCACTTGATTAACAAAGCATCGTATCGTGTTTGATAATCATAGTTAAACAGTTCTTCATCGGAGCAATCCTTTTTTAATATGCAATCCAACTCAAAACCGCTACATATTCCATATCCCAAATATCTACTCTTTATTTGAATCAATTTTCTCCGTTTGAGATTATTCGTACAATTGTCATAAACTTTTTTGAATGGCATCGGTAATTGTGCTGATACTTTTCTACGTTCAGCCATCCATTTATCCCAATAGCGCATATCATTTTTTAATGCACATCGCTTTTCTTCCACGCTATATTCCTCATAATCTGAATTAATCACATCAAAGAAATCCGAATATGCTCTATGTATCATTTTATCTGGAATCAACCTATGTCGTTCTGTCGGCTGATAATTGGAATCACCCAAAATAAAATAGTAATCCAATAATGAAATCAATCTCTGCTTATAGCTTTCTATGAAGAAATCGCCATACGCCATTGGTGCTCCAGACCCACCATGTTTCCCGACAACTATTTTATCGCATACATCATATAAGGTTTCTTCATATTCTTTCCATGCACAATGTTCCGACGCTAAAATATCCTTAAACTCATTGTTACAATCCAACAGTCGATAGTTATAAAATACCACCTTGCATTCCTGTAATTTGGTCGCCAACGATGCGTGCATATTATAATCCCATTGCGAACCGAGTGAGTAGGATAATAATGAATCAATTTGTTCCGAAAGTCTTTGATAACGTTCTATTTCCGTGGTGGAACAATTAAGAGGGTAACATTCATTAATGCGCCAAAGAATCATATCTAAATCATCTTGATAAGGTGTTGTTCCATTCGCAAACCACAATGCAACAAAATCATTTACCGCAATAATATGGGGTATATCTCGGAAATACTCGATTCTATCATAAAATCCGTAACGTTCAGTAAGATGCAAACTGTCGAATCGCCGTTGATATTCAGCTATCTTGTCTTTCGACGGCTTCCCAAATAAGTAAGGGATAGAATCGGCATTTCTCCACTTAAACTTGAAATGGACGGTATCATAAGATGTCTTGATTGTAATTTCAATTGAATCCTTTTCTGTCTGCTCAATCTGCTTTACTTGTCTATTGCCACATCCAAGCATCATTAAGCCAACAACAAGTATCAGTATGCAGTTCTTCATTTTCTGTGACGCAATTATAGAATGTTCAATTTATATCTCCTTAAAAATTATGTCAA
>NZ_AENZ01000066.1:0-1944 GCF_000183485.2 Alistipes sp. HGB5
AAAGCACCGCATTAATCGGCGGCATGACGCTGCGCGGACCCTTAACCGTCATTTTCTTTTCCAGATAAACGGACGTGGTTTTCGGTCGTTTCCGATTTGCATACGCTTCAAAGCAAATTCCGGCTCCGATGCAGCACAGCACAAGTAATAAAAGTAATTTTTTCATGTGATAAGATATGTGGGTTAGACAATAGTAAAGTTAGGCTTTCGGTTTCTTCCGATAGCAAAATCAGCGCCGATAAAATCTATTACACAAAGTCACTAAATAATTGATATACAAATAAATAAAAACTGCAAGAATTGTATAAATCTCGCAGTTTTTATAATGTATGCGATAATTGCCTGAAAAACAAAATATTACATGTTAATTTTTTTGGAGTTTTTCAACGGGGGGGGGTAATTTATTTGACAATCAGTGTGTTACTACATTTTCTGAATAAAAAAGTCCTTTTCGGCCGAATCCGACGCCGCAATTCGGGCTTTCAATCTCGATTTGCGGTTGTAGACATTCGATACCGAATCGCCGATTATAACGCTGATGATTTGCGCCGAGAATCCGGCGTAGATGTAACATAGCAAATCTATATCCGCAGGTTTGAATTTCGGGAACTGCTTCCGCAGTTTCACGATGATATTGTCATTTACCGTGTTTACGATCTCCTCCAATTCTTTTTTGGTCGCGGGATTGGATGCAAGGTTCGTAAAGAAGTTTCTCACTTGTTTGTAAATGACCTCCTGCTGCGCTTTTGTATTGTTTCGTTCATAGAACGCCCGGCCGAGTTGGTCGAGGAACTCGAAGCGGGACAACACCAATTCTTTAAGTTGCACCTCCTGTCCCTCCTTGACGGCAAGATGTTCGAGGATGCGGTTTTTTGATGCCCGGATGGTGTCAACGGCCAACATGTAGCGTTCAACCTGCTGCTGCTTTCGTTTCATGCGTTCCCGATAGTAGTAGATCAGGAAAATTGCGACGGTGCAGATCAGCAGTCCGACAATATATTCAAAGTAAGTTCGTACTTTCAGGCGGTAACTCGCAAAAGCAGTTTGCTCTTTATAATATTTCCCCTCGGCGGCGGTTGCTGATTGAGATACCACCATGCGGGATATGGAATCGCTCAACCAGATATATTCGTTGATCGAATTGGCTGCTTCCTCTGAATTTCCGGATGCCAATTCAATTTGAATAGATAGATATGCCAGTTGTGCATCGTCCCGAATATCCTCCGCCAACTCCGAAGCGATATTGAAATAATATCGTGCGCTGTCTATCTTGTGTTGCAGATAATATACTTTGGCTAATACTCTATATTGATAAATTGAAAGACCATCTGGAGCGGTCCGCTCAATTTCCTTTACGGCTTTCAAGGCTTTGGGATAATCGCCCTCATTTACATAAATATCCCCCAAATTGCTTAAACAAGCAATAACCATATCGTTATCTTCCTGCTGTACGGCTGCTTGCAGAGCTTGTGAATAGTATTTCACGGCATTGTCGTTATCGCCCAAACTGGAATAGGCATTAGCGATATTAAGTGTCGCATTATTCATAAACGCAGGCTTGCGTAGTTTTTCCCAAGCGTCATAAGCATTCCGATAATATTCCAGCGCTCCGTTAAAATTCATCTGCTCGGAATAGACCTCCCCGATACGGGAGTATACCAAACCCAGATAATAATTCTTATGCGCCGCGAAAGCGTATTTTTCCGCAGTCAGATAATAGCGCATGGCTTCCTGATAATCGTCGCCGTTTTGATAGATTCGCCCATAGTGATAGTTAATCAGAAACTTCACCGAATCCGAACAAATCCGGTTGTCGTAATACCGGTATGCAATGCGTATCAGCGAATCATCATCGGCATCCACATAATTTTTATCGAGTGCCGCGGAATACAAGAGAGCGTATTTTGCCCGCGTGCTGCGCCGCAGAATCCGGTCGGGGTCAAT
>NZ_AENZ01000065.1:0-69655 GCF_000183485.2 Alistipes sp. HGB5
TTAACTAAATTATTTGGTATGAAGAAACTTTTCATTCTGATGCTCTCGATTTTCACCGTCGCCGCGGCTTCCGCGCAGGTGACGACTTCGGGCATGAACGGTACGGTTACCGACGAACAGGGCCAGCCCCTCGCCGGCGCCACCGTTATCGCCGTGCACACCCCTTCGGGTACGCAGTACGGCGCCGTGACCAACAAGGACGGCCGCTACAACCTGCAGGGCCTGCGTACGGGCGGTCCCTACACCGTAACCTTCTCGTTCGTGGGTTATCAGGGCGTCGAGTTCCCCGGACTCGAACTGCAGCTGGGCGAAACCCTCACGCGCAACGCTTTCCTGAAGGACAGCCAGACGCTCGAAGCCGTAGTCGTTACGGCCGACGGCCGCAACAGCTCGATGAACGTAAACCGCGCAGGCGCCGTTACGAGCATCTCCAGCGAGCAGATCGAGCTGATGCCTTCGGTAAGCCGCAGCATGAACGACATCATGAAACTCACGCCGCAGGCTTCGACCACCACGTCGGGTCTGGCGATCGGCGGCGGTAACTACCGTCAGTCGTACGTAACGGTTGACGGCGCCGCGTTCAACAACGCCTTCGGCATCGGCGGCAACCTGCCCGCAGGCGGCTCGCCCATCTCGCTCGACGCACTGGAGCAGATGTCGGTATCGGTCACCCCCTACGACGTTCGCCAGAGCGGCTTTACGGGCGGTGCGATCAACGCCGTAACCAAGTCGGGAACCAACGAATTCAAGGCTTCGGCATATGTTTTCGCCAAAAGCGACCAGCTTCAGGGCGACAAGTACGACGGCGGCAAACTGTCGCTGAGCGAAATGCGCAACACCACCCTCGGCTTCAGCATCGGCGCCCCGATCGTCAAGGACAAGCTCTTCGTGTTCGCCAACTTCGAGCGCGAGTGGAACACCACGCCGGGAACGTCGCGTCTGGCACGCACCAGCGAGGGCCAGAGCTTCGGCGGCGGCTCGCAGTACAACCGTCCGACGGTCGAAAAACTCGACGAAATCAGCAATTTCCTGATCGACAAATACGGCTACAACCCCGGTCCCTACCAAGGCTATTCGGTAAAAACGCCCGGCTACAAACTCATGGCCCGCGTAGACTGGAACATCAACCGCAACAACTCGCTCAACGTACGCTTCAGCCGTACCCAGAACAAGTATTCGTCGTCGCCGTCCAGTTCGATCAGCCCGCTGGACAGCAAACTGGCCTATGACCGCAACAACTACGGCCGTACTTCGAATTACGCCATGTATTTCCAGAATTCGCGCTACTATCAGGAGCAGAACTTCACGTCGGTAGCCGCCGAGCTGAATTCGCGCTTCCTCGAAGGCCGTCTGACCAACACGCTGCGCTACACCTACTCGCATCAGTACGAGCCGCGCAGCTACGACGGCAAGCTCTTCCCGACCGTAGACATTCTGGAAGAATACCAAGGCAACCGCGCCGTATACGCCTCGTTCGGTCTCGACCCCTTCACGTACGGCAACCTGCGCGAGGTCAGCACGCACGTCGTGACGGACGAAATCGGCTATACGGTCGGCAAGAACCGTTTCGTCGCCGGTCTGCAGTTCGAGCACAACGTGGCCAAGAACGGCTACCTGCAGGGCGGCGCCGGCTACTACGTCTATGAGACATGGGACGATTTCAAGAACGACCGCGAACCGCTGGCGTTCCGTATCGCCCACGGCAACAACGACGCGCTGGCTCAGGAGTATCCCCAGTTCACCTACATGCAGTATTCGATCTACCTGCAGGACGAGATCAATTTCAGCGAGCGCTTCAAGGCCACGGTCGGCATCCGTTTCGAAGTGCCCTCCTACCCCTCCATCGACAACAACGAGAACAAGGACTTCACGCAGGCTTTCGCCAACTACGGCGGCTATAAGACCTCGGACATGCCCAAAGCACGTCTGGCCGTAGCTCCCCGCGTAGGTTTCAACTGGGATATGACCGGCGAACGCAAATACATTCTCCGCGGCGGTACGGGCGTCTTCAACGGCCGTCTGCCGTTCGTATGGCTGGTGTCGGTGGCCGGAAACAGCAACTGCATCCAGAACGGACTCTCGCTCTACAAGGGCGATTCGCGCATGCCCAGCTTCCACACCAACGTCAACGACATGCTGAAGAACATTTACGGCGGCACCTACAAACAGCAGGATCTGGCGGCCAACACGCAGCCTACCATTCTGGACAAGAAGCTCAAGATGCCCTCCACGTGGAAGACCTCGCTGGCGCTGGATCTGAAACTGCCGGGTGACGTTGACCTGAATATCGAGGGAATCTACAACAAGGATTTCAACTCGGTAACCGTAACCAAACTCGGTATCGAAGAGAACCCCGCAGGCATTCAGCTTCCGGGCGAACCTGCTCTGCGCAAGGCATGGAAGAGCCAGAATATCAGAAACAAGAATCCCGAAGAGAAATACTCCATCAATCCTTACCTGATCAACAACGCCGATATCGACGGATATTACGCATCGGTTTCCGCTCAGGTGTCGAAACGCTGGGGCTTCGGTCTCTCGCTGATGGCTGCCTACACCTATTCGAGCGCCAAGAACGTGATCGACGGCATCGGCGACCAAGTGACTTCGGCATATAACACCAATACGTTCAACCGCAACGGTTCGAACACGCCCGAACTGGGATACGCATCGTACGTATCGCCCCACCGCATTCTCTTCAACGTAGGCTACCGTCTGGCGCAGAAGAACGGCGCATCGAACTTCGGACTCTACTACGAAGCGTTCCAGCACGGCTATATCGGCGGTTACTCCTACTCGCGCTACTCCTATACGATGGGTAACGTCACCGGCGACGGCGGTGCAGCCCTGCTTCTCTACATCCCGACCCGCGAACAGCTCGACAAGATGACGTTCGCCGATCTGGTGGACAACGGCAAGGTCATCTACTCGGCCGCCGACCAGAAAAACGACTTCTGGGCATTCATCAACAAGGATTCCTACCTGTCGAAGCACATCGGCGAATACTCGAAGCGCGGCGGCGCCGTGATGCCGTGGCAGCACATGGTGAATTTCAAATTCTCGCAGGATTTCTACATCAATATCAACGGCAAGCGCAACACGATCACGCTGGGCGTCGATATCAACAACCTCGCCAACCTGATCAACCGCAACTGGTGCGGCATCGACCGTCTCGAATCGTCGCAGATTCTGAAATACAACACCAAGACCAACGCCTACAACTTCACCAAGCCCGTTTGGTCGAAGTATGCGAGCACGGTTGCGACTTGGTCAGCCATGTTCAGCATCCGCTACACGTTCAACTAAGTCTCCGAAAGACTGCAATGCAAAGAGAGGCCGGTTTTCACCGGCCTCTCTTATTTTTATCGCTTCCTATTGTTACAGCAGCCTGCGGCGCAGCTCGTCGCATGCGGCGGCGGGATTCCGGTGGTCGAAAAGGTATCCGGCGATGCCCAGCCCTTCGGCGGCGGCGATATTCGCCGCGCGGTCGTCGATGAAAAGGGTTTCGGCGGGATCGAGTCCGTAGCGTTCCAGCAGGATTTCGTAAATCCGCGGTTCGGGCTTTACCGTCCCCTCCTCGCAGGAGACCACCTCGCCGTCGAAAAGCCGGTAGACGGGAAAACGGCGCAGGAAGGCGATGAACTCGCGCGACATGTTCGAAAGCACGTAAAGCCTGTACCCCGCGGCCTTCAGGTCGCCGACGAGCCGTTCGGTCGGCGCGACGGGCTCCTGCATGTCGATCGACAGCAGCAGAAAACGTTCGCACTTTTCGCGCGGGCAGCCGGTCGTCCGGGCGAGAATGTCGGTCACCTCGCCGAGCGTCGATGCGCCCCGGTCGTACTCCTCCCAGAAAAGGGGCATCCGCTCCGAGCGGATGAAGCTGAAAAATTCATGGAATTCCTGCGTGGACTTATTTTTGTCGCGGGCGAAAAGCACCCCGCCGAGGTCGAAAACGATATTTTTCATGGCGTAAAGATAGCCATTTTTTCTTTGGTTCGGGATTTGCAGGTCTGCGTTCGAACAAAAACTCAGTTTATGAACCACGGCATAAGCATTCTTTTCCGCGCCATACCCCTCGCGATGGCGGCATTCTGTTTCGGTTACGGAGCCTACGTCTTCGCCGCCGGAAGCGATCCTTCACGGCTGATCGCAGGTCCCGTCGTCTTTTTTCTCGGCTCGATCTGCGTCGCGCTCTACTGCACGGCCGCGACCATCATCCGCCAGATCATCGGCACCTACAGCGCCGCCGCGAAGTACCTTTTCCCGGCCGTCGGTTACGCTTTCGCCGCCATGACGGTCATCTGCGGAATCTTCATCATCACGTCGAACATGACGGGCGCATACGTCACGGGGCATGTGGTCTGCGGACTCGGACTCATCACGGCCTGCGTCTCGACGGCCGCCACCTCCTCGACCAGATTCAGCCTGATTCCCAAAAACTCAGGCGACAGCAGCTTCTCGATCAATCCTGCGGGATTCTCGCGCGGACAAAGCTCGCTGCTGATCTTCATCGTATCGGCCGTGGCCGCCGGAGCATGGCTCTGGTGCATCCTGCTGTTTTCGATCGGGACGCTCCCGGCGCATATCGTCGCGGGCAGCGTCATGTTCGGCATCGCCTGCGTCTGCACCTCGCTGATCGCGCTGGTCGCCAGCATCGCCCGTCAGGCACGGGGCAGCTACACGATGGGCGAACGCCGCCGCTGGATGAGTCTGGTGCTCTGCATGGGCGGACTGGCTTTCGTGCTGGGGCTGATCCTGATCTTCACATTCCGGGGCGAGTCGATCAATTTCGTGGGCTTCGTACTGATCGGACTGGCGCTGATCTGCTGGAGCATTTCGAGCAAGGTGATCCTGCTGGCGAAAATCTGGCACGCCGATTTCCCGCTGGCCAACCGCATCCCGATCATTCCGGTACTCACGGCGCTGGCGTGCCTTTTCCTCGCCGCGTTCCTCTACGAAGCGGCGCTGTTCGAAACCAAATACTTCGTTCCGGCGCGCGTACTGACGGGATTCGGCGCCATCTGCTTCACGCTCTACTCCATCGTCTCGATTCTCGAAAGCGGCGCGAACAAGAAATAACGGCACCTCCGGATAACATCATCTTCCGACACACGAAAGCCTTTCGTCCGTTATGGCCGAAAGGCTTTTTCACATATGGCGGCGGACGGCGGTGCGGCAGATACAAAGCGACGCGCAGAGAACCGCCGCCGGAGAGAGGCAGGCTGCGGACAACCGACGGCGGACGACAGCCAGCCAGCAGCAGACTGCGGAGAACGTCTCAAGAGCGTCGGACTGGATGCTCCGTCTCGAATCCGCACTCCCGCCGAATCAGCGACGGCCGCCCGCAGATGCGGGCAGCCGTCGCAGCAAGGAATTCCGGCAGACTAAAAAAGGTGGAAAGCCACCGTCAGGCCGGCCATGACGATCGAGACCATCGACATCAGTTTGATGAGGATATTGAGCGACGGACCCGACGTATCCTTGAAGGGGTCGCCCACGGTATCGCCCACGACGGTCGCCTTGTGGCAGTCGGAGCCTTTACCGCCGAAATGTCCCTCTTCGACCATCTTCTTGGCGTTGTCCCACGCGCCGCCTGCATTGGCCATGAACACGGCCAGCACGAAGCCCGAACTCAGGCCGCCGACAAGCAGTCCCATGACGCCCGCCACGCCGAACACCAAGCCGACGACCACCGGCACGACGATAGCAAGCAGACTCGGCAGCAGCATCTCGCGCTGGGCGCCGCGCGTCGAAATCTCGACGCACCGGGCATAGTCGGGAGTGCCCTCGCCCGTAAGGATGCCCTTGATCTCGCGGAACTGGCGGCGCACCTCGTTCACCATGCTCTGGGCCGCACGCCCCACGGCGTTCATCGTCAGGCCGCAGAACAGGAACGACATCATCGCGCCGACAAACACGCCGATCAGCACCGTCGGATTCATCAGCGACACGTGGTAATACTCCATAAAATCGAGGAGCGAAGCCTTCTCGACCAGCTGCGTCGTGCCGTTGGGCAGGTCGAGGGCCGTCACGCCGTTGTGCAGCAGTCCGATGCGTATCTCCTCAATATAGGAGGCCAGCAGCGCGAGAGCCGTCAGCGCGGCCGAACCGATGGCGAAACCCTTGCCCGTGGCGGCCGTCGTGTTGCCCAGCGCATCAAGCGCATCGGTGCGTTTGCGCACTTCGGGCCCCAGCCCGCTCATCTCGGCATTGCCGCCGGCATTGTCGGCGATCGGGCCGTAAGCGTCCGTGGCAAGGGTGATGCCCAGCGTCGAGAGCATGCCGACCGCCGCGATGCCGATGCCGTAAAGGCCCAGCGACATACTCTGCGCGGACATGATATGCTCCATGTCGAAGCCGATGGCGCAAAGGTAGGCGAGGATAATCGCCACGCCGATCGTCAGGACCGGAACAGCCGTCGAGATCATGCCCGACCCGATACCCGCGATAATCACGGTGGCGGGTCCCGTCTGTGCGCTTCCGGCGATCTTCTGCGTCGGCTCGTAGGAGTGCGAGGTGTAATACTCGGTGGCCTGCCCGATGATGATGCCGGCCAAGAGTCCCGTGATGACCGAGAACGACAGTCCGATCCAGTTCTCGATTCCCAGCAGATAGAGGATGCCGAACGTCGCGCCGGCGATCAGCAGCGAACTGAAATTGACGCCCACACCCAGCGAACGGAGCAGTTCGCGCATCGTGGCGCCCTCCTTGGTGCGCACGAGGAAGATGCCGATGATCGAAAGCACGATGCCCACGGCAGCGATCAGCATCGGCGCCAGCACGGCGCACAGCTGCATGGCCATCCCGTCCGCCGAAGCGAAGGCGGCGGCTCCGAGAGCCGCGGTGGCGAGTATCGAGCCGCAGTAGCTTTCGTAAAGGTCGGCGCCCATGCCGGCCACGTCGCCCACGTTGTCGCCCACATTGTCGGCGATGGTCGCGGGATTGCGCGGGTCGTCTTCGGGAATTCCCGCCTCGACCTTGCCCACGAGGTCGGCGCCCACGTCGGCCGCCTTGGTATAGATGCCGCCGCCGACGCGCGCGAAGAGCGCCTGCGTCGAAGCGCCCATGCCGAAGGTCAGCATGGTGGTCGTGATGACGACGAGTTTCTGCGGTCCGGTGACATCGACGAAATATTCGAGGATGACGTACCAGAACGAAATGTCGAGCAGGCCCAGCCCCACTACGACCAGCCCCATCACCGCGCCGCTGCGGAATGCGACCTTCAGGCCGCGGTCGAGCGACTGGCGCGCGGCGTTGGCCGTACGCGCCGAAGCGTAGGTCGCGGTCTTCATGCCGAAATAGCCGGCCAGTCCCGAAAAGAATCCGCCCGTCAGGAAGGCGAAGGGCACCCACGGGTTCTGCACCCCGGCGCCGTAGGCCAGATAGGCGAAAAACAGCGCCAGCACCACGAATACGATGGCGACGACCTTGTACTGCTGGCGCAGGTAGGCCATGGCGCCCCGGCGCACGTGCCCGGCGATCTCGCGCATGCGCGGCGTGCCTTCATCCTCGCGCTTCATCGCACGGTAAAACGCCCAAGCCAGCAACAGGGCGATAACCGCGGCAGCGGGAATGAACCAGAAAATGGAAGGAATGTTCATTTCAATAGAATTTGGTTTTAAGGTTATTACTACAAATATAATAAAATTCCCGAAACGCCGCCCCCGCAAAGGGACCGTTCCGTAGCACAAAAAAATCCCCGGACAGCTGTCCGGGGATTCGAATACCGACAAATCGGATTACGAACCGAAGTTGTCGTAGAGGATATTTTCGGGCGGCACGCCGAGACTGTCGAGCATCTTCACCACCGAAGCGATCATCATCGGAGGTCCGCACATGAGGTAGATGCAGTCCTCAGGCGCCTGATGGTTCTTCAGGTAATTCTCATACAGCACGTTGTGGACGAAGCCCGGCGTGTACTTCACGCCTGCGGCGTCCGCTTCGGGATCGGGACGGTCGAGCGCCAGATTGAACGAGAAGTTGGGGAAATCCTTCTCGATGGCGTGGAACTCGTCGAGATAGGGAACCTCCTTCAGCGCACGCGCGCCGTACCAGAACGAAACGGGACGCTTGGTCTTCTCGGTCTTGAACAGGTGCATCAGGTGGCTGCGCATGGGCGCCATGCCGGCGCCGCCGCCGATGAAGATCAGCTCCTGCGTATCGGGCAGGTCGTCCGGCAGGAAGAACTCGCCGTAAGGACCCGAAATCGTGATCTTGTCGCCCGGCTTGCGCGAGAAGACATACGACGAGCAGATACCCGGATTGACCTTCATGAAGCCGCCCGTCGCCTTGTCGAACGGCGGAGTGGCGATACGGATGTTGAGCATGATGATATTGCCCTCGGCCGGGTGGTTGGCCATCGAGTAGGCGCGGAACGTGTCTTCGGGGTTGGTCGTAACCAGATCCCACATCTTGAACTTGTCCCAGTCGGCGCGGTACTTCTCATCGACGTCCATGTCCGAGAACTTGATGGCGTCGTACTTCGGGATGTCGATCTGAATGTAACCGCCACTGCGGAACTTGAGGTTCTCGCCTTCGGGCAGCTTCACGACGAACTCCTTGAGGAAGGTCGAAATGTTGCGGTTGGAGACGACCGTACACTCCCACTTCTTGACACCGAGCACGGCTTCGGGCACCTTGATCCTGAGGTTTTCCTTCACCTTGACCTGACAGCCCAGACGCCAGTGGTCCTTGGCCAGCTTGCGCGAAATGAATCCGGTTTCGGTCGGCAGAATATCGCCGCCGCCTTCGAGCACCTGACATTTGCACATGCCGCACGAACCGCCGCCGCCGCAGGCCGAAGGCAGGAACACCTTGTTGTTGGCCAGCGTCGAAAGCAGCGTCGAGCCGCTCTCGGCGGTGATGACCTTCTCGCCGTCGTTGATGTCGATGGTCACTTCGCCCGACGAGGTCAGTTTAGCCTTTGCGAAGAGAAGCAGCCCCACCAAGAGGAGGGTTACAGCCAGAAAGGCAATGATTGCAACTATAATAGTCAATTCCATGTTTTCCGAATCTCTTTTAAGGTTAGAACTGAATACCGGAGAAGATCATGAAGGCGATACCCATCAGGCCGGTGATGATAAAGGCGATACCCGGCCCCTTGAGCGCCGCAGGAATCTGCGAGTAAGTCGTCTTCTCGCGGATCGCGGCCATCATCACGATAGCCAGCCACCAGCCCAGACCGGAGCCCAGACCGTAGACGATCGACTGCCAGAGCGACGTAAGCTCCAGCGCATCGACTTTCTGCTGCATGAAGAGCGAGCCGCCCATGATGGCGCAGTTCACGGCGATCAGCGGCAGGAAGATGCCCAGCTGGCTGTAAAGCGTCGGCGAGAACTTCTCGACGGCCATCTCCACCAGCTGCACGAAAGCCGCGATGGTGGCGATGAAGACGATGAAGGTCAGGAAGTCCAGATTGACGTCCGGAAGCCCGGCCCACGCGAGGGCGCCCGCCTTGAGTACGTATTCATACAGGAAGTAGTTCAGCGGCACGGTCATCACCATTACGAACGTAACGGCGGCGCCGAGGCCGAGGGCGGTTTTGACGCTCTTCGAAACGGCGATGTAGGAACACATGCCGAAGAAGAACGCGAAGACCATGTTGTCGATAAAGATCGACCGGATAAAGATATTCAATGATTCCATACGCTATTCTCCTATTTTTCCTGTAAATCCTTGTTGCGCGAACGGTGCACCCAGATGATGCAGCCCACGATGATCAGCGCCATCGGCGGGAAGAGCATCAGGCCGCAGTTGGAGTAGAAACCGCCCTCGGCGATATACCAGCTCTCAGGAACGATGCGGAAGCCCAGCAGCGAACCCGAACCGAAAAGCTCGCGGAAGAAAGCCACGATCACCAGAATCAGGCCGTAGCCCAGACCGTTGCCGATACCGTCGAGCAGTGACGCCCACGGCTTGTTGGCCAGCGCGAAGGCCTCGATGCGGCCCATGACGATACAGTTGGTGATGATAAGGCCCACGTAAACCGACAGCTGCTTGGAAACCTCGAAAACGTAGGCTTTAAGCACCTGATCGACCAGAATTACCAGCGCGGCGATAACCACCAGCTGTACGATGATGCGGATGCGCGAGGGCACGCCGTTGCGCAGCAGCGACATCACCAGATTCGAGAATCCCGTCACGACCGTCACGGACAAGGCCATGACGATGGCGGGTTTGAGCTGTACGGTGACGGCCAGCGCCGAGCAGATACCCAGAATCTGCACGATGACCGGGTTGTTCGCGGAGAACGGCCCCGTCAGGAACTTCATGTTCTTAGCCGAAAACAAAGGCTCTTTTTCGTTCTTACTCATTGTTTTCTACATTTTCTTCGTTAGACTCATCCCGCACGGGAGCAAATACGACCTGCTCGACCGCGGCCTTGCGCTTGGCTTCGAGCAGCGGCAGGTAGTGTTCCATGCTGTTGTAGAGCATCGCCGTCACGCCGTCCGAGGTCTTCGTACCGCCGGAAATGGCATCGACCTCATGTTCGGGGTCCTGAGCGCCGCCCTTGCGCAGTTTCACGGAGACGAACTCGTCGCCTTTGAAGATCTTCTTGCCGACGAACTGCGCCTGATATTTCGGCGTTGCGATCTCGGCGCCCAGACCGGGGGTCTCGCCCTTGTGGGCCATGATGATACCGGCCACGGTGTCCATATCCTTTTCGAGGGCGATATAGCCCCAGACGGGTCCCCAGAGGCCCATGCCGGTCACGGGAATCACCACGCGGCCGTCGGCGGCTTCGAATACGGGGAACTTGCCGTCGTCGAAAGCGCCCTGAAGGTCCTTCAGCAGCTCGAAGACATCCTCGCCTTCGAGCTCGTTGCCGTCGGCGTCGAGCACGTAGCCCTTGATGAAGGCGTCGTAATTCTCACCCTGCGCCGAGAGCGACGAAAGGATCGACTGCTTCTTCTCGTTCAGCTCGTTGGCGTACTGGCGCGACTGGAGCGAAAGTGCGGCCACGGCCAGCAGCGTCGCTACGATGACCACCATCACCGTCGAGTACATTATAATATATGCGTTGCCGTTCTTGTCGCTGAACAGCCCCTTTTTCTTCTCGTCCTTCAGTTCGACGAACGCCGAGGCGGGGGCCATGCAGACCGGGCATTTTTCGGGTGCGGCGTCTCCTTCGTGAATGTAGCCGCAAACGGTGCATTTGAATTTTTTCGTTGCCATATTCTCCCCTATTTTGCCAGTTTAACACGTTTCTTTCTGCGCGAGATGTTCGCCTCGACCACATAGTAGTCCACCAGCGGAGCCAGCGCATTCATGAAGAGGATCGACAGCATCATGCCTTCGGGATAGGCCGGATTGACCACGCGGATCAGCACGGCCAGCGCACCGGTCATCAGACCCACGATGTATTTGCCCTTGTCGGTCTGCGCCGAGGTGACGGGATCGGTGGCCATGAAGACCGCACCGAAAGCGAAACCGCCGACGATCAGGTGCCACCATGCCGGATAGGTCGTCACGCCGAGCGCTTGGAAGAGATAGCCCATCGCCAGACCGCCGACGAATACCGAGACCATCGTGCGCCACGAAGCGACGCCCGTGAAGAGCAGGATCGCCGCGCCGATCAGGATCGCCAGCGTCGAAGTCTCGCCCACGCAGCCCGGAATGAAACCGAGGAAGGCGTCCATGGCCGAATAGCCCATCTGGCCCGTGGTGCTCAGGTTTTCGAGCGCCGTTGCGCCGGAGAAGCCGTCCACCACGCCCTCGCCGGAGGTCATGCCCGCGATCCACACCGTCGCGCCCGACATCGAAGGCGTATAGGCGAAGAAGGCGAAGGCGCGCGCCAGCAGCGCGGGATTGAAGACGTTCATGCCCGTACCGCCGAACACCTCCTTGCCGAAGACGACGGCGAAGGCGGTCGAGAGAGCCACCATCCAGAGCGGAATGTCCACCGGCATGATCATCGGGATCAGCAGACCCGACACCAAGAAGCCCTCGTTGACCTCGTGGCCGCGGAACTGGGCGAATGCGAACTCGATGCCCAGACCCACGACGTACGAAACGACGATCAGGGGGAGCACCTTGAGGAATCCGAACCAGAGCGAAGCCCAGAATTCGGGCTGCACGCCCTGCGAGAGGAAGTGCATGTAACCCGTGTTATAGAAACCGAACAGAAGCGCCGGCATCAGGGCGACGACCACCATGATCATCGTACGCTTCATGTCGTTGCAGTCGCGGATATGCGCGCCTTTGGAAGTCGTCGTGTCGGGTACGAACAGGAACGTTTCGAACGCATCGAACGTCGATTCCAAGAAGCCCAGCTTGCCACCCTTGGTGAACGTGGGCTTGAGCTTGTCTACTAAATTGCGTAATGCGCTCATCGTTAAGCCTCCTTAATCATTAAGTTAATACCGTCGCGGATGATCTGCTGAATCTCGATCTTCGAGGGATCGACGAACTCGCAAAGCGCGAAATCCTCTTCGACCACTTCGTAGATGCCGAGGTTTTCCATCTTGTCGATGTCGCCGGCGAGACACGCCTTGAGCAGGTACATCGGGTAGATGTCCATCGGCAGATACCGCTCGTAAAGGCCCGTCACCACGAACGGACGCTCGCCGCCGTTCATGTTGGTATCGAGATTGTACTCCTTCTTGGGGCAGAGCCACGAGAAGTAGGCGCGCGATACGGAGAATTTGTTGAAACGGGGCATCGCCCAGCCCAGCAGCTCGAACTTGTCGCCTTCGGGAATCACCGTCAGCTGGTTGGCATAGAAACCGATGAAGCCGTCGGCCGCGGTTTTCGCACCCGTGAGCACGTTGCCCGAAATGATGCGCACATGGTCGCCCTCCTTCTGAGGCTTCACGTTGCCCTTGAGGATCGAATCGACCTTGGCGCCCGCGATGATGCGGCAGTACTGCGGCTTTTCGATCTCCGAGCCGGCCACGGCGATGATCTTCGTCATATCGACGCGGCCCTCGTTGAACAGACGGCCGATGATCGCCAGATCCTGAATGTTGACCGTCCACACGACTTCGCCCTTGTTCACGGGGTCGATGTGGTGGATCTGCACGCCGACGTTGCCGACGGGGTGCTTGCCCGCGAAGGCATGCGTCTCGGCGCCCTTGAGCGCAGTCATCTGCCCCTCGGCCTTGGCGCGCACCGAAAGATGCACCTTGCCCGAAGTGAGTTTGCGCATTACGTCGATACCGGTCTGGAGGTTCTTCTGCTCGGCGCGCAGGACGTAGTTGTAGTCCGGAGCCAGCGGCGCGGAATCGAAGGCGGAGATGAAGACCGCTTTCGGCGTGTCGTTCGGGTCGGCGATAACGCCGTAGGGTCGCTGCACGATCATGGGCCAGAGACCCGACTTGAGCAGCAGCTCGACAATCTCCTCGCGGGAAGCCTTCTGCAGATCGGGCTTCGCGAACTCCTCGTAGCTCTGTACGGAGGCGGGCGTCACGGTCACGGAGAGAATCTTGCGCTTCTCGCCGCGGTTGACGGCCGCAACCGTACCGCTGACGGGCGACGTGAAGAGGATGCGCTCGCTGTACTTGTTGAAGAACAGCGGCGTACCGGCTTTCACCTCATCGCCCACCTTAACCAGCAACTTGGGAGTCACGCCCTCGAAATCGAGAGGCGAGAGGGCATACTCCGAAGCCAGCGGCGCGTCGGCCAGAGACTCCTGAGCCTTTCCCCGGAGATTGATGTCGAGACCCTTGCGTAGTGTAATGATTTTCGACATGGTTAAAGATTTTGATTGTTATGTTTGGATATATTTTGGGTTCGTCGTGCGTTGTTAGTGTGCTAACAGCCATAATTCGCGTGCGAAAATACGAATTTTTTCCGAGAATCCGGTATGCAATATCTATTATTTTTTAATTTACTTAAAATTCGTACATTTGTCGCGATGACCGATCAATTCGTCAACATACACACCCACCGCCCGACCGGCCGCGGCATCGAACTGCGGACAGCCGGAATTCATCCGTGGAATGCTGACAAAGAAGACGTTAGCACGATCGTGCCGTTGCTCGGCGACGTGCAGGCCGTCGGCGAAACGGGACTCGATTTCGTGCATGGCGCCGACCGTGAAACACAGTTGGCGGCGTTCAGGGCGCAGCTCGCGCTGGCGCGCGAACGGCGGCTGCCCGTGGTTCTGCACTGCGTCAGGGCTTTCGAGCCGGTCATGCGCGAACTGGACGCCTGCCGGCCCCGCGCAGCGATCTTCCACGGCTTCATCGGATCGCCCGAACAGGCCCGCCGGGCCGTCTTAAAAGGCTATTACCTCTCGTTCGGCCTGCGCGCCTTCGCATCGCCCAAGACGCTGGAATCCCTGCGCGAAACGCCCCTCTCGCAGCTTTTTCTCGAAACCGACGACAGCGACGTCCCGATCGAAGAGATTTACGCGCGCGCTGCGAAAGTAAAAGGCGTCACGCCGGAGGAACTGCAACGGGCGACGCTGGAAAACTACGGACGGATATTTACGACCGGGCCGCAAGGGCAGGACAAGGCGGCCGGAACGCCGCCGCTCCCGGCCCGATAAAACGAACACAGCAATTGAAAATGAATACGGATAATTGGCTTGAACGCACCGAGCTGCTGCTCGGCAAAGAGAAACTCGACCTGCTCCGAAAGGCCCACGTACTGGTCGTCGGGCTGGGCGGCGTGGGAGCCTATGCCGCCGAGATGATCGTCCGGGCCGGCGTGGGCCGCATGACCATCGCCGATGCCGACGCCGTGGCGCCGAGCAACATCAACCGCCAGCTGGTCGCCCTCCACTCGACCGTCGGCCGCCAGAAAGCCGAAATTCTGGCCGAACGCCTGCGCGACATCAACCCGGAGATAGAACTCACGGTGGTCAGCCGCTATATCAAGGACGAGGAGACTGACCTGCTGCTCGACGCCGCGAAATACGACTACGCAGTGGACGCCATCGACACCCTCTCGCCCAAACTGGCGCTGATAAAGGGTGCTTTGGACCGTTCGCTGCCGCTGGTCAGCTCGATGGGCGCAGGGGCCAAGACCGACCCGACGAAGATGGAGATCGCCGACATCTCCAAGACCCACCACTGTCCGCTGGCCCACATGCTGCGCAAGCGGCTCCACAAAATCGGCGTCCGCAGCGGTTTCAGGGCCGTCTACTCGCCCGAACCGATGCGCGAAGGGGCGCTGATCCTCTGCGAGGAGCAGAACAAGAAGTCGAACGTCGGCACCATATCCTACATCCCCGCGCTGTTCGGCATCGGCTGCGCGTCGGTCGTAATCCGCGGCCTGATCGGAGAAATGAACTAAAAACGCATATCCTTATGAAACCGAACATCGTATTTCTGGACGAGTACACACTCGGAGGCGCCGACCTCGGCCGGCTCCAAGCCTTGGGCGAATACAAGGGTTACGCCCGCACGACGCCGGAAGAGCTTCCCGACCGCTGCCGCGAAGCCGACGTGATAATCACCAACAAGGTGGTCCTGCGCCACGAAACGCTTCAGTCCCTGCCCCGGCTGCGGCTGATCTGCGTAGCCGCCACCGGCACCAACAACATCGACCTCGAAGCCGCGGCCGAGCTGGGGATCGAGGTAAAGAACGCCGCAGGCTACTCGACGCACTCCGTGGCCGAAACCACCCTCGGAGCGGCCATCGCACTGCGTCGCAACATCGTCTATTACGACCGTTACGTCAAGAGCGGCGCCTACTCCGCCGCCGGACAGCAGTTCCATTTCGCACTGCCCACCCACCAGCTCTACGGCTCGAAATGGGGCATCGTCGGACTC
The DNA here is from genome assembly GCF_000183485.2 of Alistipes sp. HGB5. NCBI lineage: Bacteria > Pseudomonadati > Bacteroidota > Bacteroidia > Bacteroidales > Rikenellaceae > Alistipes > Alistipes sp. HGB5. Next base: position 15,717 of record NZ_AENZ01000065.1, read on the forward strand.
GGCGCCATCGGCCGCGAGGTAGCACGGCTGGCAGCGGCATTCGGCTGCGAAGTGTGCTACACCTCGACGTCGGGCGTCGTACGCGAAGAGCCTTACCCCGCGCTTCCGCTCACCGAACTGCTGGGCCGCTCCGACATCGTCTCGATCCACGCCCCGCTGAACGACCGCACCCGCGGACTGATCGGCGCGCCGGAACTGTCGGTCATGAAACGCTCGGCCCTCCTCATAAACGTCGCCCGCGGCGGCATCGTCGATGAAGCGGCGCTGGCCGAAGCACTCGACCGGGGTTCGATCGCCGGCGCGGCCCTCGACGTCTTCTCGCGCGAACCCTTCGCCGCCGACAGTCCGCTGCTCGGCATCCGCGAACCCGACCGCCTGCTGCTCTCGCCCCACAACGCATGGTCGCCCCGCGAAGCCGTGGACGTGCTGGTAGGATGCGTCGAAGAGAATATCAAAACATTTTATCACATAGGATAATGACCGGGAGACCTCTGCTGACCCTTATCGTTCCCGCCTATAACGCCGCAAATTATCTCCCGAACTGTCTCGACGACCTGCTGGCCCAGACGTTCCGGGATTTCGAAGTGCTGGTGATGGACGACGGCTCCACCGACCGGACGGCCGACATCGGCGAGCAATACGCCAGACGCGATCCGCGCATCCGGGTCATGCGTCTGCCGCACGGCGGAGTCTCCGCGGCCCGGAACCGGGGACTGGAGATGGCCGAAAGCCGTTACGTCGCATTCATGGACTGCGACGACCGGGTTGATCCCCAATATCTGGCTGCATTTTTCCGCACCCCGCTGCCCGACGGCGACCTGCTGGTCAGCCAAGGCGTCGCCATCGAATACATCGCCCAAAACCGCACGGAGCTTTACGACTACCCCGACACCACCGGCACGCAAGGCGAGCTGGGGAAAATAATCGTCGAAAACCGCCTGCTGCGCGACGGATGGACCTACTGCAAACTGTTCTCCCTCCCGCTGATCCGCCGGGAAGCGCTCCGGTTCGACACCGGGCTCTCCATTTGCGAGGATCTCGTCTTCGTACTCGGATACCTGAGCCACGTCCGGCAGATCATTCTGCGTTCGGGTACCTATTACCATTATCAGGTCTGCCCCGACGGAACGTCGCTTTCGCAGCGGCGGCAGCCCGCCGCCGAAACATTTCGCGCCGGAGTGTCGATACTAGCCAAACAGCAGGCGCTGACCGAACGGTTCGGGATCACCGATCCCGAATATCTGGCCGAAGCCTATTCGGAACACGGACTGACAAATCTGGCAAGGTCGATCAGTACGACAGATGCGGCCGACAACCGCGCTTTGCAGCGCGAAATCATCCGCAACCGGGAGCTGTTCAGGCAATATTTCGACGCCGATTCGATGCATCATCCCATCGTCGGAAAGAAAATCCTGTGGATGTACCTCACCCTTCCCGAATCGCTTCACCTGCTGCCCCATTGGATCGTCCGGTTCCGCCATTTCATCCGGAGAATCAAGGGACGGCCCATATATTACTGAAAAACAGTTTCAATAACGATGGAAACGACCGACCGACGCCAAAAAGTCTTCGACTGGCTCGACAGCCACGGCATCGCCTACACGTGGTACGAACACCCCGAAGCCCCGACCATCGAAATCGCACGCCGATACTGGCGCGACGACGGCTCGAAGCACTGCAAGAACCTTTTTTTCCGTAACCACAAGGGCAACCGCCACTACCTCGTGGCGTTCGACTGCGAGCAGAACCTCGCCATCCACGACCTCGAACGCCGCCTGCGGCAGGGCAAGCTCTCGTTCGCGTCGGAACAGCGCATGGAGCGCTGGCTCGGACTGCGTCCCGGCTCGGTGTCGCCCTTCGGGCTGATCAACGACCCGGAGCGCCACGTACACCTGTTTCTGGACCGGAATCTGGAGAGATTCCCGGCCTATTCGTTCCACCCCAACGACAACCGCGCCACGGTGGTCGTCTCCCGCAGCGAGTTCCTGCGCTACCTCGCCGCCGTAGGCAATACGTACGAATTCATCGAACTCTACTGACTCCGTCATGCGCAGCAGCGATCGCCGCAGACGAAAAACTTCCGGTCCGCGCCATCACCCAAGGCAGCCCCGGAGGTCCGCGGCGCGAAGCTTCTGCAGAAGGCGGTACGATTGCCGAAACAGCAGACGTTGTTCGGAGGAACCCACACCCGCACAAATTTCGTCCGGTTCCGCTCCACCATGCGCAGGAATTCATTATCTTTGACTATTGCAAAACCAAAAAAAAGAATCGGCATGAAGAAATTTACGCTCACCCTGCTCCTGATTTTCGGCACGGTTTCCGCGCTCTTCGCCCAGCAGAGCGTCCGGGAGGATATCTTCGCTTTTCTGAAGCGCGAAGGCTATGTCCCGACGTTCGACGAAGACAGGGACATTCTGTTCAAAGTACAGGGAATCAACTACTACGCCATCATAAAAGAAGTGGCGGACATGGATTACGCCTACGTGGAGGTATCGGCGAATTTCACTGCCGACGTCCCTTATGACAAACTGCTGGCGATTTCCAACGATCAGAACCGGGACAAATTCGTTTGCAAGTGTTCGGCGGAGCGAGACGGAGAGGACAACTGCTTCAAGGTCGCCATGGAATTCATCACAAACAACCGGACGAATACCGAATACCAGATGGCGCACGCCCTGCGTCTCCTACCCGGCTGGATCGAGAAGTTCAAGGAGGAGCTCGACTAAGAGCAGCGCGAAGCATCCGACCGGAAACCGTTCCGCACCCGGAACCGAATTCCGCCCCGAAACAAAAATCCCGCACTTTACGGTGCGGGATTTTTTGTGTCAGCAAGCGGGCTATTTCAGCTCCACGAGCGCCTTGCCGGTCATTTCGGCAGGCTGTTCGAGGCCCATCAGGCGGAGCACCGTGGGAGCCACGTCGGCCAAGATGCCGTCGTGCACCGACTTCACGCGGTCCGAAACGACCACGATGGGCACCGGATTGAGCGAGTGCGCCGTATTGGGCGTACCGTCGGCATTGACGGCGTTGTCGGCATTGCCGTGGTCGGCGATCATCACGACCTCGTAACCGTTGGCCTTGGCCGCTTCGACGACCTTGGCGACGCATCCGTCTACGGCCTTCACCGCTTTGACGATGGCCTCGTAAACGCCCGTATGGCCCACCATGTCGCCGTTGGCGAAGTTCAGGCAGATGAAGTCGAATTTTTGCTCACCGAGCGCGGCGGCCAGCTTGTCAGCCACTTCCGGAGCGCTCATTTCGGGCTGGAGGTCGTACGTGGCGACCTTGGGCGACGCGACGAGGATACGCTCTTCGCCTTCGAACTCCGCTTCGCGGCCGCCGTTCAGGAAGAACGTGACGTGGGCGTATTTCTCGGTCTCGGCGATGCGCAGCTGCCGCAGGCCCAGCTTCGAGACGTACTCGCCGATGGTGTTGGGTACGTTCTCCTTGTCGAAGAGGATGTGCAGGCCCGTGAACTTGGCGTCATAGGGCGTCATGCAGCAGTAGTAGAGCGGCATGGTGTGCATCCCTTCGGCCGGCATGTCCTCCTGCGTCAGCACGACGGTCAGCTCCTTGGCGCGGTCGTTGCGGTAGTTGAAAAAGATCACCACGTCGTTCGGGCGGATCATGCCGACGGGCTGTCCGTTCTCGTCGATGCGCACGAAAGGCTTGATGAACTCATCCGTCACGCCCTCGTCATACGACTTCTGGACGGCTTCGACCATGTCCGACGAACGTTCGCCGATGCCGTTGACCAGCGCGTCGTATGCGATCTTCACACGCTCCCAGCGCTTGTCGCGGTCCATGGCGTAATAACGGCCGATCACCGTAGCGATCCTGCCCGTCGTGGCGGCGAGGTGCTTTTCGAGGTCGGCGATGAAACCCTTGCCGCTGCGCGGGTCGGTGTCGCGGCCGTCCATAAAGCAATGCACGTAGGTATTGTCGAGGCCGTAGGCCGCCGAAATGTCGCACAACTTGAAGAGGTGCTCCAGCGACGAGTGTACGCCGCCGTCCGACACCAGCCCCATGAAGTGCATGTTCGCACCGTTCTTTTTGGCGTATTCGAACGCCGCCTTCACCTCAGGATTCTCCATGATCGAGTTGTCGCGGCAGGCGCGGTTGATCTTCACGAGATCCTGATAAACCACGCGGCCGGCGCCGATATTGAGGTGTCCGACCTCCGAGTTGCCCATCTGTCCTTCGGGCAGGCCGACGTTCTCGCCGTCGGTGCGCAGCTGGGCGTGGGGATATTTCTCCGTCATGGCCGAGATATATTCGGGATGCACGGTCGAAATCACATCGGCCTTGTCGTGATGGCCGTTGCCCCAGCCGTCGAGGATCATCAATAATACCTTGTTATTCATAATCGTTTGTTTTTAGTAATTATCTCATCTGTTTCGCTCCGGCCCATGCCGTCGCACCGTTTGGCCTGCGCACCGCCGATTCCCCACCCGGCAAATTTCCGCCGCAGCGCGATCGGGAACCGTGTCGGAACCACCGCCAGACATTGCGACCGGGAATTCGCCGCCGGAAATTATCGCCGGAAAATCACAACCGCCCCGCCGCAAATTCATCAGCCGGCAACTTGCCAAAAGGCGGTTCGCCGCCGGAATCGGACGGCCTAATGCAGCTGCGCCATTATCAGCTCCACGGCCTTGTCGATGGCCGCCTGCAACCCGTCGGGGTTCTTGCCGCCGGCCGTGGCGAAGAACGCCTGACCGCCGCCGCCGCCCTGCATCAGTTTCGCAGCTTCGCGCACCACGGCTCCGGCATTTACGCCCTGCGCCGTGATCTCTTCGCCGAGCATCACCGTCAGCATCGGCTTGCCGTCGTTGACCGAACCCTGCACGAGCACCAGTTTCGGAGCACGCGCACGCAGACAATAGGCCAGATCCTTGACGAATTCGGGCGTACGGTCGGTCTGCGTGGCGATCAGCTGCACGCCGCGGCGTTCGGGCGTCGAGGCGATGATCTTATCGGCCCACTGCGCAACCTGCTCGCGGCGCATGGTCTCGACCTCCTTCGACAGCGCTTCGTTGCTTTCGAACATCTTCTTGACGGCCTGCAGCACCTGCGGGTTATGCAGATAGTCGCTGATGTCGCGCATCGTATCCTCGGCGGCATAGATGATCTGCTCGGCGCGCTCGCCCGTCACGGCCTCGATACGGCGCACGCCGGCCGAAATGGCGCTTTCGTTCAGGATCTTGAAGAAGCCGATGTTGCCCGTGGCGCTGGTATGCGTACCGCCGCACAACTCGACCGACGAGCCGAAGCGGACCATGCGCACCTTGTCGCCGTACTTCTCGCCGAAGAGCATCATCGCGCCGCATTTCTCGGCCTCCTCCTTGGTGGCTTCGCGGTTCTCTTCGAGCGGATAGTTGGCCCGCACGGCGCGGTTTACGAGCATCTCGACCTCGCGCAGCTCCTGCGGGGTCATCTTCTGGAAATGCGAGAAGTCGAAACGCAGGACTTCGGGCGTCACCATCGAGCCTTTCTGCTCGACATGCTGTCCGAGGACCTTGCGCAGCGCCTCGTGCATGAGGTGCGTGGCCGTATGGTTGTTGGCCGCGGACTGACGCTTCGCGGCGTCCACGACGGCCGTGAACCCGGCCGCGGGATTTTCGGGCAGCTCCTTGACGATATGGATAATCAGTCCGTTTTCCTTCTCGGTGGCCACGACCGCGATGCGCTCGTCGGCGTTCTCGATATAGCCGATGTCGCCGATCTGACCGCCCGAATTGCCGTAGAACGGCGTGCGGTCGAAGACCAGCTGGTAAGAGGTCTTGCCTTTGGAGGTCACGCGGCGGTAGCGGGCGATCCGGACCTGCTCGGTCAGCGTATCGTACCCCGTGAAGAGGCTCTCCCTGATGGGGAACAACTCCACCCAGTCGTCGGTATCGACGGCTGCGGCGTTGCGCGAACGCTCCTTCTGGGCCTGCAGTTCGGTCTCGAAGGCCGCGAGGTCCACGCCGACGCCCTGCTCGCGGGCGATCAGCTCCGTCAGGTCGATCGGGAAGCCGAACGTATCGTAGAGTTCGAAGGCGTCCTTGCCCGAAATCAGCTCCCGGCCCTCGCCCTTGGTCTTTTCGATCACGCCGTCCAGCAGGTTGATGCCCGTGGCCAGCGTACGCAGGAACGAAGCCTCCTCCTCCTCGATCACCTTTTCGATCAGCGACTGCTGGGCCTTCAGTTCGGGGAACTGCTCCCCCATCTGCTCCACCAGTCCGGGAACGAGCTTGCAGATCGTCGGCTCCGTAAAGCCGAGGTAGGTATAGCCGTAACGCACGGCGCGGCGCAGGATGCGGCGGATGACGTAACCGGCCTTGACGTTCGACGGCAGCTGGCCGTCGGCGATCGAAAAGGCGATGGCGCGCAGGTGGTCGGCGATGACGCGCATCGCCACGTCGCACTTGGCGTCGGCGCCGTAAGCCTTGCCCGACAGCTGCGAAATACGCTGGATCGTAGGCTGGAAGACATCGGTGTCGTAATTGGACTTCTTGCCCTGCAGAATCATGCACAGACGCTCGAAGCCCATGCCCGTATCGACATTGCGGGCCGGCAGCGGCTCCAGCGAGCCGTTGGCCTTGCGGTTGAACTGCATGAAGACGAGGTTCCAGATCTCGATCACCTGCGGATGGCCCGCATTGACCATCTCGCGGCCCGGCTTGGCGGCGATCTCCGCCTCATCGCGCAGGTCGAAATGAATCTCCGAGCAGGGACCGCAGGGACCCGTCTCACCCATCTCCCAGAAGTTGTCGTGCTTGTTGCCGCGGATGATGTGGTCTTCGGGCAGGAATTGCTTCCAGTAGTCGTAAGCCTCCTGATCGAAGGGCACGCCGTCCTCCTCCGAGCCTTCGAAAACCGTGGCGTACATGCGGTCGGCCGGCAGTTTGTAGACGCCGCCCAGCAGCTCCCACGCCCACTCGATCGCCTCCTTCTTGAAGTAGTCGCCGTAAGACCAGTTGCCCAGCATCTCGAACATCGTGTGGTGATAGGTGTCGTGGCCCACCTCTTCGAGGTCGTTGTGCTTGCCCGACACGCGCAGGCACTTCTGGGTATCGGCCGCACGCGGATATTTGCGGGGCGCGTTGCCCAGAAAGATGTCCTTGAACTGGTTCATGCCCGCATTGGTGAACATCAGCGTGGGGTCGCCCTTCACGACCATCGGCGCCGAAGGCACGATCACATGGCCCTTGCTCTCGAAGAAGTCGAGAAAGGCGCGGCGAATTTTATTCGATTCCATATATAAGATTTTATCCGATTCTTTCGTTTGTGATTTCGGGTTGCAAAATTACACAATTAAAGTTAAATTTGCATCCTATTAACAGGAGTTTTTTCCACGATGGGGCAAAAAGGGCAAAGATCGGATACACACACGCTGACGCACGAGGCGCAGACACTGACGCGCGACGTGGTCACCGCCCCGTTCCGCCTGCGCACCTACCGTCTGATCCGCAAGATACTCATCGGCTTCATTCTCGTCTCGATCGCCAACGTACTCTTCTCCTACTTCTTCTACACCCCGAAGATGTACCGCATCATCCGCGAGAACCGCGATCTGGTGATCAAATACCGCATCCTGCAGGACCGCATCCGCACGGCGCAGCGCCACGTGGACGAAATACGCCACCGCGACAACTACGTCTACCGTTCGCTCTTCTCGACCGACACGATGTCGATCGAAGGCGTCTGGCAGCCCTACCCCGACACCAAATACGCCGCGCTGCTCGACGACGACTACGCCCCTCTGATGGTCGGCACGTGGCGGCAGCTCGACGCGCTGGCCCGCACGCTCTACCTCGAATCGGTGTCGTTCGACGAACTGCAGGCCTTCTCGCAGGACAAGGAGAAGATGTCGGCGGCGGTTCCGGCCATCTGGCCCATCGACCGTTCGGCGCTGCACAACAACCACATCGGCGCATTTTCGCCGCGCCGCTACCACCCCGTACTCCACCGCGTGCAGGCCCACACGGGCGTCGATTTCGGCTGCGACCGGGGTACGCCGGTATACGCCACCGGCGACGGCGAGGTGGAACTGGCCGTCGGCAGCGGCTACAACGGCGGCTACGGCTATCAGGTGCTCGTAAACCACGGTTTCGGCTACAAGACCCGCTACGCCCACCTGAGCAAGGTGCTGGTCAAACCGGGCGAACGCGTGACCCGCGGTCAGGTGATCGCCGAAACGGGCAACACGGGCCGCTCGACAGGCCCCCATCTCCACTACGAAGTGATTCACAAGGGTACGCCCGTGAATCCGGTCAACTATTTCAACCGCGACATGACCGCCGCCGAATACGACGACCTGATGGCGCGGATGCGTGAAACCAATTTCGAAATGTAACGTATGGCCGGAAAAAAGGACCTGATACGGCTTCGCAAGCGTAAGCGCCGCAAACAGAACATCATACGCGCCACGATCCATTTCTTCGTATGGGCGGGCGTCGCCGTGCTCTACTACATCGGTTTCTCGGTGTTCTTCGACACGCCCGTCGAGTACGAGCTCAAGCACTCGACCGACCGCCTGCGCCGCGAATACACGGCCCTCGTCCAGCGATACGACACGCTGACGACGGTGATGCGCAACCTCTCGGAACGCGACCGCAACGTCTTCCGCATCCTCTTCGAGTCGGACCCCTACGACTTCGACTCGGAGTACGAGCGCAAGCAGGCCGCCACCTACGAAAACATCTTCAACCGTTCGTCGCGCCGTCTCAAACGCGAGCTGCGCGAACGCGTGGCCGAAATGGAGACGCGGCTCGACGAGCTGAACGACACCTACCTCGACCTGCAGGCGCGCATCGACTCGGCCGGCAGCCGGTGCGACAACATCCCGTCGATCCAGCCCGTGATCAACAAGCAGCTGACGCTGCTCACGGCTTCGTACGGCATGCGCATCCACCCCTTCTACAAGACGCTGCAATCGCATCAGGGCGTGGACTACACCATTCCCGAAGGGTCGCGCGTCTTCGCCACGGCCGACGGAACGGTGCGCGAGGTGGCCCAGCGCAACTCGACGTCGGGACAGACCGTCGTCATCGACCACGGCAACGGCTACGAGACTTCGTACAACCACCTCTCGAAGATCGACGTCCGCAAGGGCCAGCAGGTGCGCCGCGGCGACATCATCGCCCTTTCGGGCGACACGGGCCTTTCGCTGGCGCCCCACCTCCATTACGAAGTCCGCTACAACGGCATGCGCGTGGACCCGATCCACTACTTCTTCATGGAGCTTTCGCCCACCGAATACCAGCGTCTGATGCGCATCGCCCAGTCGGGCATGCAGTCGTTCGATTGACAGTCTGCACCGAAACTCAAAAAACCGCGCCTTCTGCGGCGTTCCCTATTTTCCGCCACGACATGACACACCCCGGCTCCGAAATAAAACTGATCCTTCTGGATTTCGACGGCACGCTGGCCGACACCCGGCGTGCCAACACGCTCGCCTATGTCGCCACGCTGCGCGAAGCGGGTTATACGCTCACCGAAAAGGAGTATGCGGCCCGCTATTTCGGCATGCGGTGCGACGAGTTCCTGACCCGGATCGGCATCGCCGACCCGGCCGAACGCGAACGGCTGCGGCTGCGCAAGATCGCGCTCTACCCCACGTTTTTCGACACCGTGCGGCTCAATAGGCCGTTATGGGATTTCTGCCGGCAGTTCCGTGCGCAGGGCGGCCGCGTGTGGATCGTCTCGACGGGCAGCCGCGCCAATATCGACAACGCCATGCGGCATCTGGGAATCGCCGGACCGCAAGCCGTCCGACGTCTCGAAACGCCGGACGAAGACACGTCACGCAAAGAAGAGAGACTGCCGGAGGAAAACGCGGTGGACGGGATTCTTTCGGGCGCCGACGTCGCGCGCAGCAAACCCGCCCCGGACTGTTTTCTGGAAGCCATGCGCCGCGAGGGCTGCACGCCGCGCGAAACCCTGATTTTCGAGGATTCCGAGATCGGTCTCGAAGCGGCCCGCCGCAGCGGAGCGTCGTATTTCAGGGTGAAACTCTGAGCCGTCTCAGCCCCGTTTGCAGATTATCCGGAAATCGCAGAACTTGCACGTATCGGCGTCCTCGCACTGGCGGAACGGCACCGCGGGGTCGTACATTTCGGCCAGCTGCGCGCGCAGCAGCTCCTCGAAACGTTCGCGGTAAAGCGTATAGCGCGCCCCCCTGACGCCCAGCTGCTTGTCGTCCAGCTGCGGCGAATAGTCGGGGCGGTTCATGCTGCGGACGTAGTAGAGCGCGGGTTCGGCGTCGCAGCCCCGTGTATGGTGCAGGATCATCGAATAGAGCAGCGTCTGCAGGATATTGGACAGCCGCTGTTTGCCGGTTCCGGTGAAAAGGCTCTCCACGCCGTCGAACTCCAGATGCGGCGCCCCGGTCTTGTAGTCCACGACCCGCAGCGCGCCGTCGCCGAGCATGTCGATACGGTCGGCGATGCCCCCGAACTTCATCTCCAGCTCGCGCTCCCCGGCGCGGAACGGGAAGGAATAAGCCACCCGCTCCTCCAGTCCCGACACGGCGAACGCATCGTGCGCCGCATCGTAAGGCATCACCCCGCCACGCAGGTAGCGCGTGACGATATCCTTCACCAGCAGCAGGTTGCCCGTATAATCTTCGGCCGAAGCGCGTTCGTCCTGCAAATAATTTTCGTTGATCGCCCGCTCGACCGCCGCGGCGACCTCGCCCGAACGGATCATCGCCCGCAGGGTCTGGCCGGGATGCTCCTCGCCCACGATCCGGGCGTAGAGCGTCTGCACGGCGGCGTGAAGGATCGTGCCGAACATCGGCGCATCGACCTCCTCCGAAATCTCGTCGTCGGCTTCGAGCCGGGCCACGGAGTGGAAATAGAAGCGCAGCGGGCAGGCCACGTAGCGGAAAAACGCCGTCGGCGAAAGCGCGGCGGGACTTTCGGCATCGACGAAGCGTTCCAGCCGCCGCATCACCTCCCCGTCCTTCGCCACCTCGATCGGAGCCGTCTCGGCGAGGTTCACGTCCACCCCCACCTCGATCTTGCGCACGTCGAAGCCGCTCTCGTAATCCAGCTGGTAGATATAGCGGCTCGGCTCGCCCGTCGATTTGTCGTCGGCATGCGAACAGTAGAGCATATGCACACTCTTCGCGCGCTGGATCAGACGGTAGAAATAGTAGGCATAGACCCCTTCGTGGTGTTCGGGCGTGGGCAGTTCGTAGGCCGCACGCAGGTTGTAGGGAATGAACGACGACTGCGCGACGTGGTTGCCCGGAAAATTGTCGTCGTTCATCGAGAGAAGGATGACGTTCTCGAAATCGACATTGCGGGTCTCCAGAATACCCATGATCTGAATCCCCTCCAGCGGTTCGCCCTCGAAGGGGATGCGCAGCGTCTGCAAATGGCGGCGCAGCAGCGAGGTATACACCTCGGTCGCAAGCTCGATGTCGCATTCGTCGAGCGAGTTGCGCAGTTTGGTCACCTGCTCGGCGATGACGGCCAGAAATTCGACCCGCTGTCTGGCGTCGTCGCCCTCGTAGGGCTGGCGCGCCACGGCGGCGATCACGCCCAGCAGGTAATCGGACAGCTCGCGCCACTCCGCCGCGGGCGAAAAGATCCGTTTCAGCAGTTCGTTGCGGCCCAGCCATGCGGCATCGACCGAAATCCACCGGTCGCGGACGATCTCCTCGTGCATCGTGCGGGTCAGCGCGGCGTCGCACTCGGCGACATAGGGATGCGCCAGAATACCCGCCACGTCGGCATGGTAGAAGGTCCAGCCGCCGCCCTTTTTGCGGCGGTGGTTCTGCAGCTCCACAAGGCGTTCGACGAAGGTGTAGGCAAGGCTCTGCCGCAGGGGAAAACCCATCGTGACGTTCACACGGCCTATATCGGCGGGCAGGGCGTACAGCAGCGGCAGCAGCAGGTTTTCGTCGGTCAGCACCACGGCGGTCTCCTTGCCCAAGGCGGGCTTCAGCCCGGCGGCGACTTCGGGGTCCTCCTGCGCGCGGCGGCGTGCGAGGTCCGCGAGAATCGCCGCGGCGTATTTGCACTGCACGGCGTTCGACACGGCGGCCACGGAGACGACCTCCTTTTCGCCCCGCATGTTGTCGTGCGCGAATTCGGTCCGGGGCGGAAACAGCGCGACGTTCGAGCGCACGAACATCCCGGCCTCCTGTTCGGGGTTGTCCTTATAATAAGCGTCGTAATCCCAGTAGAAATCGGTTTCGGCGGCAACAGCAAGGAATTTGAAGAGCTGCTTTTCGCACTCCGACAGGGCGTTGAATCCCGCCACTACATACCTCCGCGGTTCGGGAAAGGCGAACGCGCCTTCGGCGATGCGGTCGGCGGCGGCCCGCTGGACCATGCCGTTGTAGGCGATGCCGAGCGACACGAGCCGCCGGCGGAATTTGCGGTAAACGGGGCCGAGCGTCTTCCAGATCGCCAGAAAGCGGCGTTTCTCCTCCGAAAGATCGGCCTCCTCGCCCAGCGAAGACCAGAACGACAGAATCTGCAGCTGGGCGGGCGTCAGGTAGGAGATGTCGGCTTCGATCTCCTTGATTTCGGAGATGTTGCGGAAGAGCATCTGCGCGTCGATCCGGTACTTGTCGATCGTGTCGAAGTCCGTGAGGAGCATGTCGCCCCAGAAATAGAACTTGTCGAACGGCTCGGTGTGGAATTCCGAATAGACCTTATAGAGTTCGGTGATGAGCCGCACGCGGTCGCCCGCATGCAGGCCCGATATTTCGCTCATCAGGTCGTCGACGGTCACCCATTCGGGCTGCCACATGGGCCGCCCGGCGATGCGCGTCAGGGCATCGACGAAAAACAGCCGCGCACGCCGCGACGGAAAGAGCACGGCCCTCTCGGACAGTCCCTCGCCGTATCGGGCATACAGGTCCCCGGCGACCTCTTCCAGAAATCCTTTCATAGCCGCCCTACAGTGTTTTCAGTCCCGTAAAACAATGGCATCCCCACCGGCCCCCGCCGAATCGTCTCCGTATCCCGACAGGTGCGCCGGTTACACCGGCAAAGCCAGACAGCTCCGCCGTCCGCCGCAGGAATACCCGTTCCACCCCGCCCGGAGAAGCCGGCAGGCCCCGCCGCAGGAGCGCTCCGGCGGGCCGATATGCGAAAACCCTTCATCCGCTACTCCACGCGGTTGATTTCGCCGCCCATGAACTTCGCGCCGCCGCGTACGATCTTAGGATCGCCCTTGTAGCTGATCCGCGCATTGGTCGTCGTCTTGCCCACGAAACGGTCGGTGATCCACAACGACACCTCGGCCTTGCTCTGGGCATTGACCTCGGCCGACATCACCTCCAGATCGGATGCGGCCACCTTGCCCGTCGATACATACAACGTCAGGTAACGCACCGAACCCGAAAGGTTCGCCGTGCTGTATCCCGTCTGCTCCATCTTGAGGTCCTTGACGTCCAGCTTCGCCGTCAGCGAAGCCTTGCGGTTGACCGTCACGTCGAGCACCGCGGCGTCGAGCGTCCCCACGAACGTCGCGGCCGCGCCCGACAGCGAAACGGCCCGCAGCGCGTTGTAATAGACCGTCACCTCGGTGCGTTCGGGACGGCGCGAATCGGGCTTCTCGCTGATGCGCAGGGTCTTGTCCTTGACCTCGGCGCGGAACTTGGTGGTGTAAGAGCCTTTGGTGTCGTATACGATTTTCGGGGCCTCGGTGTCGGGAACCCGGACGAATTTGACGTCCAGATCGGCATCGACCGCAACCGCCTCGAAGGTGGGCAGCCACTCGTTGCGCTCTCCGGCGCCCGCAGCGCCCGTTTCCTGCGCATAACCCGATGCGGCAAAAACCAGCATCACCGCGCTCAGAATCATCTTCTTCATACTTTTCGGTTTTAATACGTTGCTAATTTACGAAATTATTGCAAACCTCGGTTTGCCGTTCGGGATTTGTTTTGTACTTTTACTACCTAAAACGACATTTCGGACAGTGAGAGCGAAAATTCTGAACGCGAGCGCCGGATCGGGCAAGACCTACCAGTTGGCATACAAATACGTGCGCGACGTGGTCGAACAGCCCTCCATCTACCGCCACATCCTCGCCGTGACCTTCACCAACAAGGCCACCGAGGAGATGAAGTCTCGCATCCTCAAGGAGATACACCTGCTGGCTTCGGGCGGCGAAAGCTCCTACCTCGAAAACCTCTGCCGCGAACTGGACATGGACGCCGCCACGGTGCGCAGGCGGGCCGCGGAGGTGCGTTCGAAAATCCTGCACGACTACTCGCGCTTCACGGTGCTGACCATCGACACCTTTTTCCAGCGCATCCTGCGCGCCTTCATCAAGGAGCTGGGCATCGACCTCAATTACAATGTCGAGATCGAGACCGCCTCGGTGCTGACCAAGAGCGCCGACACGCTCATCGAGCAGATAACCACCGACCGCGACCTGCAGCGCTGGCTCACGGACTTCGTGCAGGAGCGCATCGACGAGGGCAAGAAGTGGGACGTCCGCGACGGCATCCTGACGCTCGGCGGCGAACTGTTCAAGGAGAAGAACAAGGAGGCTCTATCCCTCGCCCGCTCGCGCGAGGAGCTGGGCCGCATCGTCGGCGAAGCGACGGCGCGCGCCGCGGCGACCAAGCAGCAGATGCGGGAGCGTGCGGCCGAGGCCGTACGGATCATGGCCGATGCGGGCGTCGGGCCGACGGACTTCACGGGCAAGAGCCGCAGTTTCGCCCACTATTTCCTCACGGTCGCGGCCGGAGAGCTGAAACCCTACACCGCCACGGTCGGCAAAATGAGCCTGACGACCGAAGGCTGGGCGCCCAAGGGATCGCCCGCCGCGCCGCTCGCCGCCCGGCTGCAACCCCTGCTGCGCGAAATGTGCGATCTGTACGACGCCAACGTCCGCTCGTGGAACACCTGCGACCTGCTGCGCGAGAACTACCGCAGCTTCGCGCTGCTGTCGGACCTCTACGCCAAGGTGCAGCAGTTGTGCGACGAGCAGAACATGATGCTCCTCTCGGAGACCAAATACATCCTCTCGGAATTCATCGGCCACAACGACGCGCCGTTCATCTACGAGAAGGTCGGCAACCGCTTCGAACACTTCATGATCGACGAATTTCAGGACACCTCCGTCAAGGAGTGGGAGAACTTCCTGCCCCTGCTGCAAAACGCCATGTCGCAGAGCGAGGCGACCTCGGTGCTGATCGTGGGCGACATCAAGCAGTCGATCTACCGCTGGCGGGGCGGCGACTGGAAAATCCTCCACTCGCAGGCACAGGCGCAGCTCGACCCGGCCAGCACCGAGGTGGAGATACTCAGGGAGAATTACCGCAGCCTGCCCGCCGTGGTGGAATTCAACAACGAGATCATCGGCCGCGTGGTCGAGACCGACAACCGGGCGCTGAACGAGACGCTCGACGAAGCGGCCGCAAAGGGCGGCATCAACCCCGCGGCGGCGGCCGCACTGCACGACACCCTGCGCGACGCCTATCGCGGACACGCGCAGACTCCCCGCCGCCGGAGCGACCGGCCGGGCTACGTCTCGGTCTCGACCTTCGCCGAGCAGCCGCCCGTCGTGGAGCGCATCTGCGAGGTGCTGGACAAGGGATTCCGGCCGCGCGACATCATGATACTGGTACGCGGGGCCACCGACGGCGCCAAGGTCGCCGCCGAGCTGCTCGACTTCAAACGCCGCAACACCGATCCCCGCTACCGTTTCGACGTGATGACGCAGGAGGCGCTGATCGTGGGCAACGCCCCCGTCAGTTCGTTCATCGCCGCGTCCCTGCGGCTGTCGCTCAACCCCGACGACTCGCTGAGCCGCGCCGTCTACAACCACTACCTCGGCCGCGGCTTCGACCGCCCGCTGTCCGACGACGAACGGACGTTCTTCCGCTCGATCCGCCTGCTGTCGCCCGAAGAGGCGTTCGAACGCATCGTCATGCGGCACGGTCTGCAGGACGACAAACAGCAGACGGCCTACCTGCAGGCGATCCACGAACAGATCATCGGCTTCTGTTCCAGCAAGATCGCCGACATCGCGCTGTTCCTCGACTGGTGGGAGCAGCAGGGGCAGAACCGTTCGCTGAGCGTCGAGGAGAGCGAAACGACCGTCGAGATCACCACGATACACAAGGCCAAGGGACTCGAAAAGCGCGTGGTGCTGATCCCCTACTGCTCGTGGCAGCTGGACCCCAAGTCGGGCGGCAACGTGACCAACATCGTCTGGGCCGAGGCGCACGGCGACGCCGAAGCCGTGGGACGCTTTCCGGTGAAATACAAGAAGTCGATGGCCGAATCGGGATTCTCGGCGGAGTACTACCGGGAACTGGTCTACTCGCACGTCGACAACGTCAATCTGCTGTACGTGGCGCTGACGCGCGCCGCCGAATCGCTGCATGTCTTCATCCCGCAAAAGGGCGGCAAAACCGTCGGCGGACTGCTCCTCCAAAGCATCCTCACCGACGGCGACAAAGCCCTCGCGGGCAGCGCCGAAGGGCGTTACACCGTCACCGAAACGGGCGAGCGGTTCGAATTCGGCCAGTTCCGCGGCCCGGTCGCCGACGGCGGCAAAACGTCCGGCGCCGAGCACGTCGTGCTGGAAAACTACCCCACGGCGCGCGCCGACCTGCGCCTGCGCCTGCCCTCGCAGCGTTATTTCGAGCAGGAGGAAGAGGTGGAACTCTCGCCCCGCAATTTCGGCATCCTGATGCACAAGGCCTTCGAAAACGCCGACGACGAGGAGCAGATACGCCTCGCCGTGGAGCGGATGCAGGCCGACGGCACGCTTTCCGCCGCCGAAGCCGCCGCCCTGCGGCGGATGATCGCCCGCGCGCTGGCACACCCCGCGGCCCGCGAATGGTTCGCCGGGGGCTGGGAGCGCGTGCGCAACGAAAACGAAATCATCATTCCCGGCGGCTCCTCCGCGCGGCGTCCCGACCGCGTAATGATCCGCGGCACGCGGGCCGTGGTCGTGGACTACAAGTTCGGCGGCCGCGAACCCGAACGCTACCGCCGTCAGGTGCGCGAATACCTCGCCCTGCTGCGGCAGATGGGCTACACCGAAACCGAGGGGTATTTGTGGTACGTGAAACTGGGAAGAATCGAAAAGGTGGAGGAATGACATGAACGAAATCATCGGCATCATACCGCACAAATTCCGCCGCAGGGGCTTCGGCGTGGCCTGCACGCTGCTGCTGCGCGCAGGGCTGAACTTCCTCGGACTGGCCGTGCTGCTGCCCGTGCTGGCGCTGGCGCTCGACGCCCGGAGTCTCGACGGCGGCGGGCAGCTGGCCCGCATCTACACGGCGCTGGGCTTCACGTCGCCGCGCAGTTTCGCCCTGACGGTCTGCGCCGCCGTGGTGGCCGTTATCGTCCTCAAATGCCTGACAAATCTCTGGCTGGCGCGCATCGAGCGCAACTACATCTACGACCTCTACCGCACCCTTTCGCGGCGGCTCTACGTCACCTACCACGACCGGGGACTGCCGTTCGTCAAGTCGTCGAACTCGGCCGTGCTGGCCCGCAACGTCAATGTCGTCTGTCTGGCCTTCACGGCCGGCGTGCTGAAACCCGCCGCCGCCATCGCCGCCGAAGCGCTGCTGCTGGCGCTGCTTTTCGGGGCGCTGCTCTGGTACGCGCCCGTTGCGGCGGTTCTGACCGTTGCGGTCTTCCTGCCTTCGATCTGGATCTATTACGGCTTGGTGCGCAACCGCATCAACCGCTACGGCGAGCTGGAAAACAAGGCCCAGCGCGAAAAGGCGCGGCTCGTGGCCGAGACCTTCCGCGGCTATGCCGACATCGAGATCAACAACGCCTTCCCGATGATGCTCCGTTCGTTCGACCGGGCGATGGATCAGGTGATTCGCACGCGCCTGCGCGAAACGGCGATCGGCATGCTTCCGCAGGCCTTTACCGAAATCGGGCTGGCGCTGGGCATGGCCCTGCTGGTCGCGCTGAGTCTGGGCGCGGAAGAAGGACGCGCACAGCTGCTTTTCGGCGTCTTCGCCGTAGCCGCGCTGCGCCTGATGCCTTCGGTGCGCAGCATCATGGCGGGCTGGACCTCGATCAAGTACAACCGCTACACGATCGCCGTCCTGCGCGACGCAACGGCCGGGGACGAACCTTCCTCCGCATCGCCGGACACGCTCTCCGGAGCCGCCGAGAGAGCCGGGAAAGGCCCCCATACTGATGCCGCCGCTATCCCGCCGTCGGAATACTCCGCGGCGGAGAGCGGCGAGACCGCCCGCGGCAGGCGAACGGCTCCGGACAAACGAACCGCATCCGGCAGACAAACGGCTCCTTACGGACAAACAGCCCCGGCCAAACAGCCCTGCACCGCAAAATCAACGAAACCCGTTTCGGCCGGCGGCGCATCCGGAGCATGCGCGCCCGAAATACTGCCTTTCGAACATGAAATCGCCGTCCGCGACCTCGGCTTCCGCTTCGCGGACGACGGGCACGAGCTTTTCCGCGGTCTCACGCTCTCGATCCGCAAGGGCGAACGCATCGGCATCCGCGGCGCATCGGGCGCAGGGAAAACGACGCTTTTCAACCTGCTGCTGGGACTTTACGAACCGACCGGGGGCGAAATAACGATCGACGGCACGCCCCTCACCTCCGCCAACCGCCGCGCATGGCAAAACCGCATCGGCTACGTCTCGCAAAACCTTTTCATCGCCGACGGAAGCTTCGCGGCCAACGTCGCGCTGGGCGTTCCCGACGACGAAATCGACCGCGGCCGCGTGGCCGAAGCGCTGGAAGCCGCCCGGCTCGGAGAGTTCGTCGCGGGACTTTCCAAAGGCATGGACACCCATGTCGGCGAATGCGGCTGCCGCCTTTCGGGCGGACAGCGCCAGCGCATCGGCATCGCCCGCGCGCTCTACCGCCGGGCCGACGTGCTCTTCTTCGACGAGGCGACCTCGGCGCTCGACAGCCGCACCGAGGAGGAGATCAACCGTTCGGTCGCCGAGCTGGCGGCGCGCGACAAGGGGCTGACGCTGGTGGTTATCGCCCACCGCGAAAGCTCGCTCGAATACTGCACCCGAATCATCACAATAGGAGAATAATTATGGAATACATCATAGCAGGCATACGCATCGCCGTCCCGCAGGAATTCACCGCAGGGTCTTTCGGCATGGCGCTGGCGCCCTTCGCCGCCGCAGACAAAGGCCCGGCCGGCCTGAGCGTCGAAACCCGCAGCGAAATCCGCCAAGCGGACGGCTACCGCGAACTCGACGAATTCGACTTCGCCGATGCCGACGCCGACTGCCGTTTCGGCCGCGACGCGGAGGGTTACCTGCTCACCATGACGCCGCGCGACGGCAGCGCCGCCGCCCGTTTCCGCAAGGCGTTCGGCGCACCGCTCGTCACGACCGACGTCACACTGCGGCATAACCCGGCGCTGTTCCGCTTCGGACTATGGTCGATGTTCAACATCGCCGCCGTGGCGCGGCAGGCCGTAGCCATCCATTCGTCGGTCATCAGCCTGAACGACGGGGCCGTGCTGTTCCTCGGCGAATCGGGCACCGGCAAAAGCACCCACACCCGCCTGTGGCGTGAACATATCCCCGGCGCGGAGCTGCTCAACGACGACAGTCCGATCGTCCGCATCGTGCAGACCGCAGATGCAGACCCGATTTGCGGAGCCGTCCAAAATCCGGCGAACGCCCCCGCAGCTGCGGCTGAAACTCCGGACGCAAGCGCAGCGACAACCGGCGCCCCAAAACCGCAGGCCATGGTCTTCGGTGCGCCGTGGAGCGGGAAAACGCCCTGCTACCGCAACGTATGCCAGCCGATCCGGGCCATCGTACGGCTGTCACAGGCTCCGCACAACCGGATTCGCCGCCTGCGGGCGATCGAGGCCATCGGCGCGCTGCTGCCCTCGTGCCCGCCGTCGTTCGCCCACGACGAAACGCTGGAAGACGCCGTATGCGCAACCGTCTCGGCCGTGGTGGCGCAGGTCCCAGTCTACCACCTCGAATGCCGGCCCGACGCGGCGGCGGCCGAACTGGCCTGCCGCACGATTTTCGGCGGCGAATCCGCAAATCCCCGCCCGTGATGCAGCTTTCGAACCGTCTGTTTTTCGAGCAGGTCGAAGCGATGCTCGCCGAAGGACACGAAGTCCAGATCCGCATGAAGGGCCACAGCATGCGGCCCCTGCTGCGCAGCGAACGCGACATCGCAGTACTGACTCCGATCGCCCGATACACCGGAAATTCCGAAACGGCGGCAGCCGCCCGAAAGCAAAACAGGCTCGCGCGAAACGAAACCGCCCCCGACACCGCCGCAAATTCCCACCCCGACCGTCTTCCCTCCGGAAGTCAGGCCCTGCAACCGGGCGACGTGGTGCTGTTCCGCTGCGAAGGACGCCATATCCTCCACCGCATTCTCCGCATCGAACCGGAGAGCGGGGAGATGCCCCCGCAATCGGCAAACACGACGGTAGAGACAATAACAAAGACACCGGAAGCGTCGGCAATACCAACGGCCGCAACAACGGAAGCGGCGGCAACGGCCGCGACGCCATCGGCAACCGAAGCGTCGGCAATACCAACGGCCGCAACAACGGAAGCGGCGACAACAGCAACGCCATCGGCAACCATAGTAACAGCCGCGACGCCATCGACAACAGCTGCGGCGACAACAGCCTCCGACGCCGGAGATACTCCCGCTCCGCTCCCCGCGCTCCGGGAAACCGGCAAGGCGACCCCTCCGCTTCCGGCACGCCCCGAAAATTCCGAAAATCCCCAAGCGACCAGCAATCCCGGCCAAACACCCGCAGAAACGGCACCTGCCCCGCCCCGGCTTCGTTTCACCCTCGCAGGCGACGGCAACCACCGGATGACCGAACATTGCGCAGCGACAGACATAGCGGCCGTTATGACGGCTGTCATCCGCCCTTCCGGCCGCATCGTCTCCACCGCTTCCCGCCGGTGGCGACGACAGTCCCGCTGTTGGCTGACGCTGCCCGCCGCCGTCAGACGCTTCATCCTGCGGGCGCTCTGGCGGCTGGGGATCAGATAGAACCGGGATTTGCGGCATCCGAAAAAGTCTTGAAAACAGAGCGTGAATAACCGGGAAAGCGCCTTTCGGTCGTTTCCGACCGATTGGCCGAAAAGATCGGGCGCAACCGGAGACGACGCAAAAACAGCCGACGACATAATACAGCCGGGCAAAACAGACAATCGAGAACAACCGGAAAACGCTCCGGGAAAATCCGGACAGCGTTATTTCCGGCAAGCGCAAAACGCCGTACGTTCGTTCGGCATAAGGACACAAGAAACCGCCAAGCCGACACCCTTCGGCAATCGCCATTCGGCTTCTTTCCGGCCGCTGCCGACTATACGTCAGGCATACTCCGCACAGAAGCCGGCCTCCTATGAAACACCCTATAAAAGGCTCCCACAAGACCATACACACGAAAAGACCGGAACTCATCGAAGAGTTCCGGTCTTTCACAATATACGAACGGTCTTGCCGTCCTTCGGTCGGATTATTCGCCCAGTGCGAAACGCTTGTAAGCGATAACCGTCGCCTCTTTGTCAGCCTTGTGGATGAAGTCGGCGATCGACTCCTTCTCGCCCACTACGGCCTGAGCCAGCAGCGTGTTCTCCTCGAAGAACTTGCGCATCTTGCCTTCGGCGATCTTCTCAAGGATGGCTTCGGGCTTGTTGGCGTTCTTGGGGTCCTGCTTCATCGCCTCGACGGCGATCTTGCGCTCATGCTCCACAACCTCTGCGGGGCAGTCGGCCTCCGAGATCGACACGGGAGCCATAGCCGTGGCCTGCATGGCGACGGTGTGGGCAACCTCTGCCGGAACCTCCTTGTTGAAGCCGAGAATCGTACCGAGCTTCTTGTTGAAGTGTACGTAAGCAGCGCAGTAGGGAGCCTCGATGCGGGCATAGTATGCCAACTCGATCTTCTCACCCGTCTGACCCGATTTCTCGGTCACCATCTCCTCGACGGTGTGGCCTTCGGCGTTCTTGGCAGCCATCAGGGCGTCGCGGTCTGCGGCGTCGCTGTTTACGGCAACCTCCAGCATCGCCTCGGCCGAAGCGGTATATTCTGCATTCTGAGCCACGAAGTCGGTCTCGCACGCCAAGCAGAGGATATAGGCCTTCTGACCTACGATCTTCGTAACGACGACACCCTCGGTAGCGGTGCGGTCGGCACGCTTGGCAACGACGAGCTTACCTTTCTCGCGGATAATGTCCTGAGCGCGTGCAAAGTCACCTTCGGCTTCGATCAGGGCTTTCTTGCAGTCCATCATACCGGCACCGGTCATCTTGCGGAGCTTCATTACATCAGC
The DNA here is from genome assembly GCF_000183485.2 of Alistipes sp. HGB5. Lineage (NCBI taxonomy): Bacteria > Pseudomonadati > Bacteroidota > Bacteroidia > Bacteroidales > Rikenellaceae > Alistipes > Alistipes sp. HGB5. Next base: position 37,974 of record NZ_AENZ01000065.1, read on the forward strand.
AGCTTTGATTTCCATAATACTTTTCCTTTCTTTTAGGTGATTAATTTCTTTTCCCAAAGGCCCGAATTACTCGGCCTTGGCCTCGGCAACCTCCTCGGCTGCAACCGCAGCGGCCTCCTCGGCAACAACGGCAGCTTCTTCGGCCGCAACCTCAGCAGGCTCCTCGAACGGAGTCTCGACAGCGGCTACGACGTCGGCTACGGCGGCCTCCTCGGCATCGATAGCGGCCTTCACGGCTTTCTTGATGCGGGGTTTGCCCTCCTTCTTCACGGGAGCGTCGGCACCGGCCTCAGCCTCCTGCGCCTCCTTCTCCTTTTCGAGCTTGCGCTCTTCGGTACCTTCGGCGATAGCGCTGCACATGGCATCGAGCACTACGGCAATCGATTTGGTGGCATCGTCATTTGCAGGGATAACGTAATCAATGTCGGTCGGATCACAACAAGTGTCTACCATTGCAAATACGGGGATGCTCAGGCGCTTGGCCTCTTTTACCGCATTCGACTCCTTCTGTACGTCAACGACGAACAGGGCGGCCGGAAGGCGCGTCAGGTCGGCGATGGAACCGAGGTTCTTCTCAAGTTTCGCGCGCTGGCGTGCGATCTGAAGTTTCTCGCGCTTGGAAAAATTATCGAACGTGCCGTCACTGTTCATCTTGTCGATGGTCGACATTTTCTTGACGGCTTTACGTATGGTGGGGAAGTTTGTCAGCATACCGCCGGCCCAACGTTCCGTAACGTAAGGCATACCGACGGCTGCCACCTTTTCGGCAACGATCTCCTTAGCTTGTTTCTTGGTGGCTACGAACAGCACGCGGCGACCGCTCTTGGCGATCTGCTTGATGGCTGCAGCGGCCTCATCGATCTTCAGCACGGTCTTGTGCAGGTCGATGATGTGGATGCCGTTCTTCTCCATGAAGATGTAAGGAGCCATTTTAGGGTTCCATTTGCGCTTCAGGTGACCGAAGTGCGCACCGGCTTCCAGTAATGTATTAAAATCTGTACGTGACATTTTAATTCAATGTGTTTAATAATTTTAATTCTCTTTTCTTCAATCCGGCGGGTAGCGGCCTTGCCGGTCCCGCGGATTTTCCGCGGCGGGGCAACCTGAAGGTAATACGCGATATATATAATATATAGGTAGTCGTTCCGGTTTGTAACCCTCGCCGTGCCTGCCGAAAATAGGTCGTTCGGATTAACGCTTGCTGAACTGGAACTTGCGGCGTGCTCCGGGCTGACCGGGCTTCTTACGCTCAACCTCGCGGGGATCGCGCGTGAGGAATCCGGCCTTCTTCAGTACCGGACGCATCTCGGCGTCGATTTCGCACAATGCGCGTGCGATGCCCAAGCGAGCGGCCGAAGCCTGTCCCGTGATACCTCCGCCATCGAGGTTGATGGCGATGTCGTAATTCTCCACGGTGTTGGTAGCCAGCAGCGGCTGCTTCACCTGATACTGGAGAATTTCGAGCGGGAAGTAAACTTCAAGCGCTTTGCGGTTGATTGTAATCTGACCCTTACCCGGCTTCACGTATACGCGAGCCACAGCGGCCTTACGACGACCTACGGTGTTTACAACTTCCATAACTCTTACTTAATCTCGTTTAATTTAATGGTCTTCGGGTTCTGCGCGGCGTGCGGATGCTCCGAGCCGGCGTATACCTTCAGGTTTTTGAGCAGGGCGGCGCCCAGACGGGTGCGGGGCAGCATGCCCTTGACTGCTTTTTCGACGATGAACGTCGGTTTCTTTGCCAGATAGTCGGCCGGGGTAGCGAAACGCTGGCCGCCGGGATATCCGGTGTGACGCGTGTAGACCTTCTCGGTCATCTTGTTGCCCGTGAGCTTCACCTTCTCCGCATTGATGACGATGACGTAGTCACCGCAATCCACGTGGGGCGTGTAGCTGGGCTTGTTCTTGCCTCGGAGGATCTTCGCGATCTGCGATGCAAGACGTCCCAATACCTCGTTCGTAGCGTCGATGACGATCCATTCCTTGGTCACCGTCGATGCATTGGCCGAGATAGTCTTGTAGCTTAATGAATCCACTTTGTTTTACGTTTAATTTAACTTATTGTAATCCGTTTCCCGCACGAAAGCGGGTGCGCAAAGGTACGAAAAAGTTTCCGAACTGCAAAAACAAATAAATCCGAAAAACAAAAAACTTGAACAATCGCCGAAAAATTCTTATTTTAAGGCAATTAAAGTCCCGGCAACAGCTAAAAAAGCATGCCGCGAACGCACCGAAGGCCGGAGCAGCGGGCACGGCAATGGAGACAGGGCGGGTCACGCCGCCGCACGGCGGGCACGGCTGCGGAAACGGGACGGGGCATGCCGCCGCACGGCAGACACGACAATGGAGACGGGGACGGATCAGGACGGGTCAGGACGCCGAACGGCGGGCACGGCCACGGAGACAGGAGGAATCAGGATGCCGAACGACGGGCGCGGCTGCGCGGCCGGGGCCGTATCACCCTGTATTTGCCGCCCTCGCTGCGGACCAAGCGATGTACGTCGGGATCGTCCGGCAGATAACGCACGACGACCGAATCGCCGATGCGGGCCGTCATGAGATTTTCCGTTTTGCGGACCTTGCCGGTATAATCGGTCCCGCCCACCCTGAACCGGTATCTGAAATAATAGACGGTGCGCTTTTCACGGAAATTGCGGTGCATCCGTCCCCGGTATCCGGGCCGGTATCCGACGCATTCGGTCCGCGAAAAACTCGCGGTGAGCACCGCACGGGTCTCCGCCCCATCGGCATCCAGCCGCTTTTTCACATAGCCGGAATACGCCACGGCCGCCCCGATCAGCATCCCGAAGAGACATACCCCCAGCAATATCCACTTCACCCGGTTCATAAAAACGTTTTTTCAGTTTGCAAAAATACGAAAAACAGCGAAAACATACAAAGGAGAAATTGCAAGTCCGTCGCCCGCACATCCCCCACAACCACAACCACAACCACAACCGCCCCCCCAACTGCAACAACTCCAACTCCAACCGCACCCGCCTCCCCCGGCATCTGCGAACTCCGTCCCGTACCCCCGGCCCTCACACTGAAAACTCCGGCCACGAACACCGAAACTCCGACTCCGCCTTGTCGCACGAAAAGAGGGCTTCGGCAACCCGAAACCCTCTTTTACACCGGACGGCCCCGAAGCCGTCCCTGTCAATATCGAAATCCCCTATCCGAGGAACGAGAGCAGAATACCTGCGGCGACTGCCGACCCGACCACACCGGCCACATTGGGACCCATGGCGTGCATCAGCAGGTAGTTCGAACGGTCGTAGCGGATACCCATATCCTGCGACACGCGCGCGGCGGCCGGAACGGCCGAAACGCCAGCATTGCCGATCAACGGGTTGATCTTGTTGCCCTCCTTCAGGAAGAGGTTCATCAACTTGACGAACAGCACGCCGCCCATCGTGGCGATGAAGAACGAGCATGCACCCAGCACGAAGATACCCAGCGTCTTGGGAGTCAGGAAGACCGACGCCTGCGTCGAAGCTCCCACCGTGATGCCGATCAGGATCGTCATGATGTCGATCAGCTGGTTGCTGGCCGTGGTGGCCAGACGCTTCACCACACCCGACTCCTTCAGAAGGTTGCCCAAGAAGAGCATACCCAGCAGCGGAATCGCGTCAGGCACGACGAACGTCGTCAGCAGGAAACCGATGATCGGGAAGAGAATCTTCTCGGTGGAGGAGACGGCACGCGGCGGACGCATCTTGATAAGGCGTTCGCGCGACGAGGTCAGCAGACGCATCACGGGCGGCTGGATGACCGGTACGAGAGCCATGTACGAATAGGCGCAGATAGCTATGGCGCCCATGTACTCCGGAGCCAGACGGCTCGTCAGGAAGATGGCCGTAGGACCGTCGGCGCCGCCGATGATGGCGATCGAACCGGCCTCATTGGCCGGGAATCCGAGCGCCAGAGCGCCCATGTAGGCCGCGAAGATACCGATCTGCGCAGCAGCGCCGATAAGCATCAGCTTGGGGTTCGAAATCAGCGACGAGAAGTCGGTCATGGCGCCCACGCCGAGGAAGATCAGCGGCGGGTAGACGCCGTAACGGACGCCGAAATAGAGGTAGTTGAGCACCGAGCCTTCCTCATAGATGCCGATTCCGTGGCCGGTCACCATCGGGATATTGCCGATGATGATACCGAAGCCGATCGGCACCAGAAGCATAGGCTCGAACTTGTGTTTGATGGCAAGATAGAGGAAGAAGCACCCCACGGCGATCATGATGAGGTACTTGTAGCCGCCCTCCTGCAGGAAGAGCTGCGCAAATCCCGTCTCGTGCACGAACTTGGATACGCTTTCGCCGAGGAACGACGATGAAAGGAAGTCTAACATACGCCTATCCGAGAGTTATGAGCACGTCGCCCTCCAGCACGGAGTCGCCGCGGTTGACTTTGATCGACTTGACAACGCCGGCGCGGTCGCTGTCGATATTGTTCTCCATCTTCATGGCTTCGAGCACCACCAGCGTCTGGCCGACGGCCACCGTGTCGCCCTCCTTGATCCGGATGTCGAGGATGACGCCCGGCAGCGGGCTTTTCACGGGCGACTCGCCCGCAGCCGCAGGAGCCGCCGCGGCAGGCTTCGTAACCGGAACGGTCGAAGGCTGCACGGGATGCGAAGCGGGAACGGCCGCCACCTGAGGTTTGGCCGCCACGCTGGGTTTCACGGTCGTGTCGAGCACCTCGACCGAATAGGAGGCGCCGTTGACGATCACATCGGCCTCGGTGTCGTTGAGAATCTCGATGCCGACGGTGTAGTCGTTACCGTTGATTTTGAAATTGTATTCTTTCATAAAATTCGTTTGTTTAATTCCGCGCCGTCTTCCGGTTCCGGACCGCAGTCCCGGTTCCGGCGTTCGCACCGATCGGGACCGCCCCGGCGGGGCCGGCATGCCTGCGGCGGAAAGCGGATTTCGGACGGCTTGCGGAGCGCTCTCTAAATTTATTTTCTGATTCGTTCGGGCATCGGGGTCAGACCGTGGATTTTCGAGCTCCACGGCGAGTAGACGCGCGCCACCTTGTTGATAGTAATCACGTCGCTCTCACGGTCGTGCATCTCGGCCTTGTTGAGCTTCACGGCCAGCGCGATGGCGGCGATGATCTCGCCGTTGACCACGCTGTCGCAGCCCGCAGGCACCGAGACCTTCATGTCGTCGACCAGCATGCCGCGGGTCTTCGACTTGGCGGCCTTCTTCTGCGCGCTCTTCACCATGACTTTGGCGAAAAGCTGGATCAGCAGAAAGAGGACGATCAGCGCCGAAAGCACCGTCACCACCGAAACGATCGTAACGTAGATGCCGACGGGGTCCTTGTCGAGGATCGTATCGGCGCCTTTGGCCGAAGCAGCCAAAGCCGCGAAGAGCAATCCTGCTGTTAAAATCGCACGCTTCATACTACAACGGAATGTTAGAGTGTTTCTTGGCCGGGTTCTGCAGGCGTTTGGTAGAGAGCGACTGCAGGGCGCGGATGATGCGGAAACGCGTGTTGCGCGGCTCGATCACGTCGTCGATATAGCCGTAGCGGGCGGCGTTGTAGGGGTTCGAGAACTTGTCGTTGTACTCCTTCTCCTTTTCGGCCACGAACTTGGCTTTCTCTTCGGGCGATTCGATCGCTGCGACCTCCTTGCCGTAGAGCACCTCGACGGCACCGCTGGCGCCCATCACGGCGATCTCGGCCGTCGGCCATGCGTAGTTGATGTCGCCGCGGATGTGCTTCGACGACATCACGATATATGCGCCGCCGTAAGCCTTGCGCAGCGTAACGGTAACCTTGGGAACCGTAGCCTCGCAGTATGCGAAGAGCAGTTTCGCGCCGTGGGTAATGACGCCGCCGTACTCCTGCGTCGTACCCGGCAGGAAGCCCGGAACGTCCACGAGGGTCACGATCGGAATGTTGAACGCGTCGCAGAAGCGGATGAAGCGCGCGGCCTTGCGGCTGGCATTGATATCGAGCACGCCGGCCATGAACTTGGGCTGGTTGGCGACGATGCCCACGCTCTGGCCGTTGAAACGGGCGAAGCAGGTGATGATGTTCTTGGCATAGCCGGGAGCCGACTCCAGATACTCGCCGTTATCGACGATCGCCTTGATGACCTCCGACATGTCGTAGGGCTTGTTGGCGCTGTCAGGAACGATCTCGTTGAGCGAATCCTCCAGACGGGTGATCTTGTCGGTGCAGACCGCCAGCGGAGCGTCCTCCATGTTGTTCTGCGGCATATAGGAAATGAGCTTGCGGATCAGCGCGATGCCCTCCTCCTCGGTATCTACGGCGAACTGCGCCACGCCCGATTTGGTGGTGTGCATCGTGGCGCCTCCCAGCTGCTCCTGCGTCACGTCCTCGCCCGTCACGGTCTTCACGACCTTCGGGCCCGTGAGGAACATGTTCGACGTCTCCTTCTTCATGATGATGAAGTCGGTCAGCGCGGGCGAATAGACGGCGCCGCCGGCGCAGGGACCGAAGATGGCCGAAATCTGCGGAATCACGCCCGACGACATCACGTTGCGCTGGAAAATGTTGGCGTAGCCGGCCAGCGCGTTGACACCCTCCTGAATTCGGGCGCCGCCCGAATCGTTGATGCCGATGCAGGGCGCGCCGTTGCGCAGCGCCATGTCCATCACCTTGCAGATCTTGTCCGACATCGACAGTGACAGCGAACCCGCCGTTACCGTAAAGTCCTGTGCGAAGACATAGACCAGACGTCCGTCGATCGTACCGTACCCCGTCACGACGCCGTCGCCGAAGGTGTGGCTCTTGTCCATGCCGAAATCATAGCAGCGGTGCGTCACGAACATGTCGAACTCCTCGAAGGAGCCTTCGTCGAGCAGCATCTGGATACGCTCGCGGGCCGTGAACTTGCCCTTGGCATGCTGGGCGTCGATACGCTTCTGACCGCCTCCGAGACGTGCGGTGGCACGGTTCTCGATGAGCTGGTTGATTTTGTTTTGAATTTCACTCATAAGTATGTAGGTTTGTAATTTTCCCGAACCCCGGAATTCCCCGGCAGGTATCGCCCGCGGCCTGCTGCCGCGTTTACAGGTCTGACCCCACCCTAAATCCATCCCAAGGGAGGGACTTCTGTTCCGCCTTTGGCGGAATTCGGAGATTCCGTAATATTCCTTTTTACACTATTTGTTCTTATTCTCGCAAAGCTCGGTGAGGATGCCCTGCGTCGATTTGGGGTGCAGGAAGGCGATGGTCATGCCCTCGGCGCCCTTGCGCGGGGTTTTGTCGATCAGGCGGATGCCCTTGGCCTCGGCGTCGGCGAGCTGCTCCTCGATATTCTCGCAGGCAAGCGCCATGTGATGAATGCCGACACCGCGGTTTTCGATGTACTTGGCGATGGTAGACTCCTCCGAAGTGGGCTCCAGCAGTTCGATCTTGGTCTGACCGAGCATGAAGAACGCCGTGCGGACCTTCTGGTCTGCGACCTCTTCGACGGCATAGCACTTCAGGCCCAAAACGTTCTCCCAATAGGGAATTGCTTCATCGAGGCTCTTCACCGCGATGCCAAGATGCTCGATATGAGAAACTTTCATAGCAAAATATTAATTTAAGTTAGTGGATGTTCCGTGTCATTTCAAGGCACTGTTATAAAACGAACACAAAGATAGGGCATTAAATTCGAAATCCCCAAGCCTTTTATCGTATTTTTTTCGGAATATCTGTCACTTTTCGGGCCGGCCGCGCGCTTCACAACGAAGTGTAAATATCGATCAGACGGCGGGCGACGGCGTATTCCGAAAAAAGCTCGGCGCGGCGGCGTTCGCGCCGGCGCATTTCGCTGCGGAAGGTCTCGTCCCAGAGCACGTTTTCCAATGCCGCGGTGACCTCTCCCACCGCTTCGGGATCGACATAAACTGCCGCGTCTCCGGCCGCTTCGCGGTTGAGCCGCGTATCGCTCAGCACTATCGGCAGCCCGGCCCTCAGCGCTTCGACCACGGGCACGATCGAAGCCTCGATTTCGGCGTCGGGCAGGTAGACGAAAGTCCGGGCCAGCCGGAACAGCGCCGGCAGGTCTTCGGGCGAAAGTTCGTAGATGAAATCCACCCGCGCCGCCATATGCCGCTCACGTGCATAGCCCAGCAGGAAGTCGGCATACGCCGTGCGGCGGCCGCACACCACAACTCCGACGCGCTGCGGCAGCGGAGGTCGGCCGTCGGTTCCGGCAGCGCCCCGCCGCCCTGCGGCAACGGCGGCGTCACTGCGCCCCGCATCCGCAACGGACACACCGACGTCGCGGCCCGCATCTCCGACGGATGTACGGGCACTGCGGCAAACACCTTCGACCGACATGTCGGCACCGCGGTCCGCGGCCCCACTGGCTTCGCCGACTCCAACGACTCCGGCGGTTTCGTCGGTTCCGTCGGTTCCGGCGCCGCCGCTCCGAGCGGTCCCGTCCGCCGGGCGGACACGCTCCCGACCAGCAGGGGCGAACTCCGCGACCGTATTCCGGTTCGCATCCGGAGTGTCCTCACCGACGCCGCGCATTGCCAACCCGGCCCCAGCTTCCACGTCGCCGTACCCTCCGACGCCATCCGACGCCGTATCGTCGCGCCAGCCTGCATTTTCAGGATTCAGGTCCCCGCCGCCGTCCGGCTCCCGCACGGATCGCGCAACAGTCTCCGCAAAAGCCCCCGCTTCCGCAACCGATTCCACATTCCGTCCGGCTGCCCGCTCCCCGGTTCGCTCCGCAGCACCTCCTGCAGGTTGTTCCCCGGTCCGCGCCCCGGTTCGCATCCCAGTTTCCGCCCCAGCTTCAGTCCCGGTTTCCGCCCCGGTTTCTGTCCCAGCTTCCGTCCCGCTTTGCATCCCGGCTTGCGCCCCGGTTCGCTCCGCAGCCCGCACCTCAGTCCGTTCCGCTGCCGCCGGCATCTCCGCCCCTCTCGTTTCGAGCATCTCGCGCTCCCGCTCCCGGAGCAGGGCCAGCGCCTCGAACAGCACCTCCTGATTGTGGCGCGGCTCGACCGTCCCCAGCATCAGCACGAAATCGCGCGGCAGAGCATATTTGCGCCGCACGCCTTCCAGCTCGGCGCCGTCGGGCGGATTCTGCGGCATACGCGCCGCGAGCGGCATCACGACCTCGATCCTGCCGGGGTCGATCCGCAGCCGGTCCGAAAGTTCCTCCCGCGCGTCGCGGTTGACCGTAATCACCCGGCTGGCCGAACGCAGCATCCGCCGGTATAGGCGCAGCAGCACCAGCCGCTCGCCCAGCGAATAGAGATGCGGGTAGCGCAGGAAATTGAGGTTGTGGACCGTCATGACGCACGGTATGCGGCGCAGCAGCACCGGAAAGGGAAGTCCGGGCCGGAAGCCGTGGTAGAGGTCGAACTCCTTACAGCGCTTTCCGTCAATGATATATTCATGCTCCGGGGCATACTCGGCCAAAAGTCTGGCAAGGTGTTGGGAATAGGTTCCGGCAGGTGCGGCCGGGGTGTCGTCGAATCCGATTTTCATAAGTCCAAGTAAAAAATTTCGTCTATGTGGCAAATAATTGTTATCTTCGCTAAAAATAAGTCCGCTCTTATGAAGAAAGTACTGCTTATTTTACTCTTCGCGGCCCTGCTGCCTTTTGCGGCGGCCGACGCGCAGAATATCGCTCTGGGCGAGCGTGTGCCCGAACTGAAAGTCCCGGCATGGCTCGACGGACAGAAACCCGCAGCCACGCCGCGGCTGACCTACGTCGAGTTCTTCCAGTCGTCGAACGCGGCCTGCATCACGTCGCTCAAACAGCTCCGGGCGATGACGGACAAATTGGGTACCAAACTGCGCGTGGTTGTCATAACGCAGGAAAAAGAGGACAAAATAGGCCCCCTGCTCAGACCCTACCTATCGCCGCAAATCTCCGTGGCGATAGACGCCGGAGGCAAGATCTTCACGGCGTTCGGCGTGCAGTACGTTCCGTTCGGGGTGCTGGTCGATTCCAAAAACAGGGCGCTCTGGCAGGGAAATTCACTTCACCTGACACCCGAAATCATCGATAAATCAAGCAAATAACAACATGTCTTTCACCAAGATAAACCATTACGAAAAAGAGTACGCCGACATGCACCACGACACGGCTCTGAACGTCACCGAAGGCGTTGAAGATCAGCCGATCGTAAACCCTTACTTCACGCGCCGCAAGAAGCCGAAGCTCTCGACCGACCAATACGTCGAGGGCATTCTCGCCGGCAACATCACCACCCTTTCGCAGGCCATCACGCTCATCGAGTCCAACAACCCTGCGCACTACGCGCAGGCGCAGGAGATCATCGAGCGCTGCCTGCCGCACGCCGGGAAATCGGTCCGCATCGGCATCACGGGCGTCCCCGGAGCCGGAAAATCGACCTTCATCGAAGCCGTCGGCAACATGGTCACCTCGCTGCGGCACAAGCTCGCCGTGCTGGCCATCGACCCTTCGTCGGAACGCAGCGGCGGCTCGATTCTCGGCGACAAAACCCGCATGGAGAGCATTTCGGGCAATCCCGACGTCTTCATCCGCCCTTCGCCCTCGGCGGGATCGCTGGGCGGCGTGGCCCGCAAGACGCGCGAGACAATCGTGCTGTGCGAAGCCGCGGGATTCGACGTGATCTTCATCGAGACGGTGGGCGTCGGACAGTCCGAAACGGCCGTACATTCGATGGTCGACATGTTCATGCTGCTGCAGATTTCGGGCGCGGGCGACGAGCTGCAGGGCATCAAGCGCGGCATCATGGAGATGGCCGACATCATGGTAATCACCAAGGCCGACGGCGAAAACATCCACAAGGCCGAACTCGCCAAAACCCAGTTTCAGGGGGCGCTGCGGCTCTTCCCTCTGCCGGAATCGGGCTGGCGGCCCAAAGTCTACACCTGCTCGGCCGTAGCCGGAACGGGACTGGAAGAGGTATGGAAAGGCGTCGAAGAGTTCCTCGACCACATCGAGGCCAACGGCTACTTCCGACACAACCGCAACCGCCAGAACAAATACTGGATGTACGAGTCGATCAACGAAGTGCTGCGCAACTCGTTCTACCACGATCCCGCGGTCGAATCGCGCATCGCCGAATACGAACAGCGCGTGCTGGACGACAAGATCTCGTCGTTCATCGCCGCCAAAGAGCTGCTGGACATCTATTTCAAGGACCTGAAATAGTCCTCCGGCCGACGCACGCCGCGCGAACTGCGGATTGCGGAAACTTCTGGGAGAAATACGAACAAAAAAGAGGGTGTCTGCCGCAGTGCAGACACCCTCTTTCGTAGCAACACCCTATCTATCCGGCATAGCGTTCCCGTAGCAGGGCGGCCAGTTCGGGCATGCCTTCGGCAGCGCGTTTGCGGATCAGGGTCAGCGGATTGCGGATGCCCGCCGTATCGGGATTGCCGGGATCGACGACGTAAATCGGAATGTCGGGCCGCACGTAACGCACCAGCGACGCCGCAGGATAGACCGCCAGCGAAGTGCCCACGACGACCATGATATCCGCCGTCTGCGCGATCTCCGCCGCACGTTCGAACATCGGCACCGACTCGCCGAAAAAGACGATATGCGGCCGCAGCAGCGACCCGTCGGGAGCCGTGGCGTCGAGCCGCTGCTCCCACCCTTCGATCGGGACGATCAGCCCGGAATCGCGCGACGAACGCAGGCGAATCAGCTCGCCGTGCAGATGCGTCACCCGCGACGATCCGGCGCGCTCGTGGAGGTTATCGACGTTCTGTGTCAGCACCTCGACCTCGAAATCCCGCTCCAGCTCCGCGATGGCCCGATGCCCGGCGTTCGGCTCGGCGGCAAGCATCTCGCGGCGGCGTTTGTTGTAAAATTCGATCACGGTGGCGCGGTTGTGCGCCAAGGCTTCGGGCGTGCAGACATCCTCGATACGGTAGTCGGCCCACAGGCCGTCCGAATCGCGGAACGTGGCAAGGCCGCTGTCGGCGCTCACCCCGGCGCCCGTAAAAACGACTATTCTTTTCATAAACTAAAACTTTAGGTAACCCAATCTACTCCCCAATGCGGCAACCAATATCAACAGGACGAATCCGACCGCTTTCGTAACGCCGACGGCCACGCCTTCGGTCACAATATCGTACGCCAGCATCGCCGCCAGCACACAAAAAGCGATCCCCAGCGCGGCTTTCGACAACAGGGATTTCCGCCGGGCGGGTTCGGTGCCGTCCGCGGACGCAGTGCGGCCGCAGGATTCCGGATGCGCAGCGGATTCGCCGAACCTTTCAGCGCCGGCACGACCGGCGGATTCGCTGCACCTTGCGACCCCGGCTGGCATGGCGGCTCCGGCATTCGCGGCGGAGTCAATACGCCCGGCAGGTGCGGCATGGATGCCGGCTCCGGCACATCTGCGGGATTGCGCACACACGGCAGTCCCACGGGATTCGTTGCGCCTGCCGGTACGCCGCTCCTTGGGCGTCCATGCCGAGAGCAATGCGGGCAGGCCGAACAGCAGGGAACTTACCGCCGCATGCAGCGGCGACTGCCCCACCCACAAAAAATTGAGCGGGAACATCACCAGCGCGACCGCAAACACCGAAGCAATCGCATAAAACCATCTCCGGAGTCTCATCGCCCACCTCCTTCCGCCGCGGCACGGGCGCAAAGCATGTCGCGTCTTCGGCGTTCGGCTTTCAGCTTCCAAAGGCGCATTTCAGCCTCGGCGCGCAAACGCCGCCAGCGCAGCAGGCAGACGACGCATGCGACGAGCGCAGCGACACCCAATCCCAGCGTGGCGCGGGTCAACTCCTTCTCGCCGGAGACTCCCCAGAAAAAGAACGGCGGCAAAATGACAATCCAGACCACCGAAAGCGACAACAGCACCAGCCCCGCATCGCGCCACCGCCGGCGCGGACGACGGCGGCGGTAATCGAGCGCCATTTCGCCGAGGGTGAGGGCGGCGCCCAGCGCCAGCACACCCCAATAGACCCAGCGGGGCAGCCAGTCGGGCCGAAGCAGGAGAAAAAAGACCAGCAGTCCGCCCACGACCTGCAAACCGGAGACAATCCGCCCATACCGCCGACCGGACATATTCCGTCCCGGACGTAAACCGGACACACCCAGAACCGGACGTAAACCGGACACGCTCCGAACCGGACGCAAAGCGGAAATGCCCTGCCCCGGACGCAAAGCGGACACACCCCGACCCGGACGCACACCGGACACGCTCCAAACCGGACGCAAAGCGGAAATGCCCTGCCCCGGACGCAAACCGGACACACCCCGCCCCGGACGCACACCGGACACGCTCCGAACCGGACACAAAGCGGACATGCCCCCGTCTGATTGCGAGCCACGGAGTTTTCCACACAATCCTATTCGATTTTTGCTCAATAGATTGCACATATCAATTAGCGTATCGGTTAAATATCGTCGGGATAATCGCTCCGGGGCGGAACCGGGGGTTTTGCAGAAGCGGCATCGCCCGACGGAAGCCCCGTCGAATCGCCGGACTCCGGTCCGGCGGGACGGGGCTTTTTCAGGCGGCCGCTGCGGCGCAGGGCGTCGGCGATGATCCACTGCAGCTGCCCGTTGATCGAGCGGAACTCGTCGGCCGCCCACCCTTCGAGCGCCTCCATGGTCGCGGCGTCGATGCGAAGTACGAAACTCTTGTTATTGTTCTCTTTAGCCATCGGCAGTTAAATCAATGGTGAAGGGTTCCGGCATTGACTACCGGCTGCGCGGCTTCGTCGGCGCAGAGCACGACGAGCAGGTTGGTGACCATCGCCGCCTTGCGCTCCTCGTCCAGTTCGACGATATGTTCGTTGCCCAGACGCTCCAAGGCCATGTGAACCATCGACACGGCGCCCTCGACGATCTTTTCGCGGGCCGAAATGATGGCGTCGGCCTGCTGGCGGCGCAGCATCACGGCGGCGATTTCGGGGGCATAGGCCAGATAGTTGACGCGGGCATCGTTGGGTTCCAGCAGCATAAAGCCCGCCATGCAGATCAGCATGCAGAGACACCAGACCGAGCCGATCACGACCGGCCCGACGCCGAACGCCAGCCCTGCGTCGATACGCTGCGCGCCGAACACGATCGCGCACACACCCAGCGCCAACCCGACGAAGATCAGCGTCAAAGCCAGAAAACCATTGCATTTCCAGCCCTTGTAGACAAAATTTCCATTCTCCATATCCGTAAGTTTTAGGTGATATTATTTTGATATCACAAATATATCGAATTTTTCCGGGATTCCAAATATTCCCCCGCTTTTTTCAGGGGGGGGGGGCGGGATCGGAAGGCAAACAAGCAGAAACGGAAACGGAAACGGGAACAGGACGGGACAGGACGGGACAACGGGACGGGACAGGACGGGACGGGACAGGACGGAATGATGCAAAAAAATCAACCGTTCGGAGCCGAAAACGGCATCACCCGCGGGAGGTTGGTCCGGCAGCAGGTTGAGTACAAAGCGGAAAGGGGCTTGCGGGCCGCAGACGGAGGTTTTCAGGCAAAAAAAGCACGCCGGATTTCAGGTCCGGGCAACCTCACCACGGCACGGTTCATGCAAGGTCGTATGCTCGTAAACCAAAAATAAATTTACGTTATGAATCAGCAAAGACACACCAACGAGGACACGCTGACCGATATTTTCGGTTCGGAAGAGATGCGCAATCCCGCGCCCACGGAGTTTATCCCCAAAGGCAAGACATCGCCCGAAATCGCCTACCAGTTAGTCAAGGACGAAACCTATCCGCAGACGCAGCCGCGGCTCAATCTGGCGACGTTCGTGACGACCTACATGGATGATTACGCCACGCGCCTGATGAACGAGGCGATCAACGTCAACTATATCGACGAGACGGAGTATCCGCGTGTCGCGGTGATGTGCGGCCGCTGTCTGAATATCGTCGCCAATCTGTGGAACACCCCCGAAAAGGCCGAGTGGAAGACCGGAGCGCTGGGCATCGGTTCGTCGGAAGCCTGCATGCTGGGCGGCGTGGCCGCATGGCTGCGCTGGCGCAACCGCCGCAAGGCCGCAGGCAAACCTTTCGACAAGCCGAATCTGGTGATGAGCGCCGGATTTCAGGTCGTATGGGAGAAATTCTGCCAGTTGTGGCAGATCGAACTGCGCACCGTGCCCCTGACGCTGGATCACATCACGCTCGATCCCAAGCAGGCGCTGGAGATGTGCGATGAAAACACGATCTGCATCGTGCCCATAGCCGGTGTGACGTGGACGGGTCTGGACGACGACATCGAGGGGCTGGACAAGGCGCTCGACGAGTACAACGCCAAGACGGGGTATGAGATTCCGATCCACGTGGACGCCGCGTCGGGCGGTTTCATCCTGCCGTTCCTCAAACCCGAAAAGAAGTGGGACTTCCGCCTCAAATGGGTGCTGTCGATCTCCACGTCGGGCCACAAATACGGTCTGGTATATCCGGGCCTTGGCTGGGTGGTCTGGAAGGACAAGAAGTATCTGCCCGACGAAATGTCGTTCTCGGTCAATTACCTCGGCGCCAACATCACGCAGGTGGGTCTGAACTTCTCGCGTCCCGCGGCGCAGATTCTGGGCCAGTACTACAACTTCATCCGGCTGGGATTCGAGGGCTACAAGGAGATTCAGCAGAACTCGATGGACGTCGCCAAGTACTGCCACCAGCAGATCGGCACGATGAAGTGCTTCAAGAACTACTCGAAAGAGGTCGTCAATCCGCTCTTCATCTGGATGATGGATCCCGAATACGACAAGAAGGCCAAATGGACGCTCTTCGACCTGCAGGCCAAACTGCAGCAGAGCGGCTGGATGGTTCCCGCGTACACCATGCCCAAGAACATCGAGAACGTGGTCGTGATGCGCATCGTGGTACGTCAGGGCATGTCGCGCGACATGGCCGACATGCTGATGGGCGACATCCGCAACGCCGTCGCAGAGTTCGAACAGCTCGAATACCCCACTACGTCGCGCATCAAGTACGACAACATGGAGCACCAGAAGGGCAAGGTATTCACGCACTAGAATCGGGGATTCGGACCGGCGGTCCGGGGTTCGCCCCGGACTTCCGGCCGGTTTCCGGACCGGCATTACAGCCGGAAGGCGGAAAGACTCCCATTTATTGAGGTTCAGTCAACGGCGGGACGCCGCCGGCTGGCCGCCGCTTCCGGCACCCCTGCTTCGGCAGGGGTTTTTATCCCGGTGCGCCGACACGCCCCGGAGTCTGTCGCAAAGATTGCGGAAAAGGTCGATCCAGCCCGTTCCGCGGCAGGCGAGACCGGGGTTTCGGCTACCACATCAAACTCCCGTGCGCCCTGAGGCGGCGCTTTCTCGCAGGCAGCTCGTTTTCACGGTTCTGCGCCCCGTCACGGCGGTCGAAAGAGCACACTTCCGGCTTCGGTCCGATTTCGGGGGATCGGCGGGCACGACCGCGACACGCACACTTTCCGGGCGCCACGGGAACTTGACAGGCGGCTTCCGCATACAGCGGCGACCGCCTTTTTTTATCAGGCCTCTTGCAATATTTCAAGCCGCGAAAAAGAGACGGGCGAAATGCAGCCCCCTTACCCTGAAAAACACCGAGGAAAACCGTTGCGGGACAAGAAAGACTGCAGAGAGAAAAAAAAGAACCGCCGAAAAACGAGAAAACCGGCAGGTGAGAAGGCAGAGCCGTCATGGGCCGCGAAAAGAGTGCAAAAAAAAGCAGGAGGAAACCCGTTTCCCAACTGTCAAAAAGAACAAAAACGGCCCTTTCGGGGACTTGTCGGAGCGGGAAAGTTTTATTATCTTTATGTCGTTTTACCGAAACCGTTCCGATATGGCCCAAACATTCGATATATTCCTGATCGTCATGGCGCTGCTGGCCTTGGTGGTCTTCGCTGCCCTGCATTTTTTTGAAGCCGGATACGGCTATCTCTTCAACCCCAAATACGGGCCGCCCGTGCCCAACAAGATCGGCTGGGTGCTGATGGAGTCGCCCGTATTCGTGGCGATGTGCGTGCTGTGGCTGCTCTCCGAAAGGACGTGGGAAGCCGGGCCGCTGACGCTCTTCGCGCTCTTTCAGGCCCACTACCTGCAACGGGCGTTCATCTTTCCGCTGCTCATGCGCGGCGCGTCGAAAATGCCGCTCGGCATCGTCGTGATGGGCATGTGCTTCAACACGCTCAACGCCCTGATGCAGGGCGGGTGGATCTTCTACGTCTCGCCCGAAGGCTACTACGCCGACTGGTTCGCGCAACCTTATATTTATATCGGCGGGGCGATGTTCCTCGCGGGAATGGCCGTGAATCTCCATTCGGACCACATCATCCGCAACCTGCGCCGGCCGGGCGACACGCGCCACTACATTCCGCGCGGCGGCATGTTCCGCTACGTCTCGTCGGCCAACTACTTCGGCGAACTGCTCGAATGGACGGGCTTCGCCGTGGCTTCGTGGTCGTGGGCCGGAGCGGTGTTCGCGTGGTGGACCTTCGCCAACCTCGCGCCCCGCGCCGCATCGCTCAACAAACGCTACGCCAAGGAGTTCGGCGACGAATTCACGTCGCTCGGACGCAAAAAAATCATACCTTTCATTTACTGACCCTATCATGTCATCGCTTTTCACCCCCTATAAGTTAGGCCCCGTAACGCTGCGCAACCGCACGATACGCTCGGCGGCGTTCGAGTCGATGGGCCGCCATTTCGGCCCGACGCAGCAGTTGAAGGAGTACCACGTATCGGTGGCCCGCGGCGGCGTGGGCATGACCACGCTGGCCTATGCGGCGGTCTGCCGCAGCGGGCTTTCGTTCGACAAGCAGCTGTGGCTGCGGCCCGAAATCGTGCCGGGGCTGCGCGACATCACCGACGCCGTGCACCGCGAAGGCGCGGCGGCGGGAATTCAGATCGGCCACTGCGGCAACATGACCCACCTGACCACGGCGGGGCAGATTCCGATCGGCGCGTCCACGGGCTTCAACCTCTACGCCTACACGCCGGTCCGGGGTATGCGG
This sequence comes from Alistipes sp. HGB5, assembly GCF_000183485.2. NCBI lineage: Bacteria > Pseudomonadati > Bacteroidota > Bacteroidia > Bacteroidales > Rikenellaceae > Alistipes > Alistipes sp. HGB5. The sequence goes on from NZ_AENZ01000065.1 coordinate 55,885, forward strand.
GCCGGCGAGATCGAGCAGGTGGCCCGCGACTTCGGGCGGGCCGTCCATACGGCCCACGACGCGGGATTCGACTCGGTGGAGGTACACGCCGGGCACGGCTACCTGATTTCGCAGTTCCTTTCGCCCTACACCAACCGCCGCCGCGACGAGTACGGCGGATCGCTCGAAAACCGCATGCGCTTCATGCGGATGTGTCTGGAGGAGGTCATGGAAGCCGCGGCGCAGACCGGGACGGCCGTGCTGGTGAAGCATAACATGTACGACGGATTCAAGGGCGGCATCGAAATCCCCGAAAGTCTCGAAATCGCCCGCGAGATCGAGCGTTTCGGTGTGGACGGCATCGTGCTGTCGGGCGGATTCGTGTCGAAGGCCCCGATGGCCGTGATGCGGGGGCTGATTCCGATCTACACGATGAGCTACTACTCGCCGCTGTGGCTGCGTTACTTCATCCGCTGGTGCGGGCCGTGGATGATCCGGCAGTTCCCGTTCGAGGAGTGCTATTTTCTGGAGGACGCCAAGAAGTTCCGCGCCGAGCTGAAGTGCCCGCTGGTCTATGTGGGCGGGCTGGTGAGCCGCGAAGGCATTGACAGAGCGCTGGACGCGGGATTCGAACTGGTGCAGATGGCGCGGGCGCTGGTCAACGACCCTGCGTTCGTCAACAAGCTTCGGGAGGGCGACGCCGCGACCCGCAGCGAGTGCGACCACCGCAACTACTGCATCGCGCGCATGTACTCGGTGGACATGAAGTGCTGCAAGCACTGCGGCGACCTGCCGCGCAAAATCCGCGAAGAGCTGGCAAAACTGCCGTAAACATGGAACATAAGAACGACACAAACCCGATGGACAAGCAATCGGGACATATGCCCGGCGAAGGCGCGCCGGGCACCCGCGCCGTGCAAGAGACGACGGGAACGGCACCGGGCATCCGCACCGGGCAGGAGACGGCACGGCATTCCCGGCGGATGAAGCGCGGCGAAGTCCGGCCGGGAAGCGCATGGGCGCTGGTGACGGGAGCCGGATCGGGCATCGGACGCTGTTACGCCCTGCGGCTGGCGGCGCTGGGCTACCGGCTGGTGATCGTCGGCAACAACGCCGCGCCGCTCGAAGCCGTGGCCGGAGAGATACGCCGTGCGGCGGGGGCGAACGCTTCCGCATCCTTTCCCGAAGTCCGGGTCATGCCGATGGACCTCGCGCGGGTCGGGGCAGCACAGGAGTTGCACGACCGGACAGCGGCCGAAGGGATCGAAATCGACGTGGTGATAAACAACGCGGGCATCTTCTCGTTCTGCGACATCCTGACGACGCCCGCCGAGCGTATCGAACGCATCATCCTGCTGCACGACCTGACCGTCTCGCAGCTATGCCGTCTCTACGCCGCCGACATGGTTCGCCGCGGGGTGCGGGGGCACATTCTCAACATGTCCTCCTACTCGTTGTGGATGCCGTTTCCGGGACTGGCGCTGTACAGCGCGTCGAAGGCTTACATGCGGTCGTTCTCGGTGGCTTTCGCCAAGGAGGTGCGCGACCGCGGCATCCGCGTCACGGCGGTTTGTCCGGCAGGCGTGGCGACCGACCTTTACGGGCTGACGCCCCGCTGGCAGCGCATCGGCAAACGGCTCGGCGTGCTTATCACGCCCGACAACTGCGCGCGGCGGGGACTGCGGGCTTTGTGGCGGGGCCGCCGCTGCATCGTGCCCGACTGGTGGAACCGGGCATGGATTCCCCTTTGCAAAGCGTTGCCGATGTGGGTGCTGCGGCCGATCCGCAGGTTCACGATGCGATTCCAGAAATAACACGGCCCGCGGTCTGCCACGATCGGAAGCCGAGCGGTAGTCGCAACGACGGACTAAACGGCTGGCGGAATAGCAGATGCAACGGCCGGCAAAACGGCGGCCGTAACGGCAGGCCGTGCAAGAACAAAAATCACAACAGCTTATGAATGAGATTAAAAACGTAATATTCGACCTTGGCGGCGTCCTCGTGGACCTCGACATCGAGCGCTGCACCGCCGCGTTCCGCGCATTGGACATGCCCCGTGTCGCCGACCTTATCAATCCCTACTATCCCGCCGAGATGATCGGCCGGCTGGAGCGGGGCGACATTTCGTTCCGCGAAGCCTGCGACGAGATGCGCCGGCTGGACGGGCGGCCCGAAGTGACCGATTCCGAGATCGCGGCGGCATACAGCGCATTTCTGGTGGGGATTCCGGTCGCCAAACTGCGGCAGATCATGCGTTTGCGCGAGGCGGGCGTCCGCACCTATGTGCTTTCGAACAACAATCCGGCGGCGATGGTCGCCATCCGCGGCGCGTTTACGGCCGACGGGCATACGATGGACGACTATTTCGACAAGATATACCTTTCGTACGAACTGCACGAACTGAAGCCTTCGGAGGCGATTTTCCGCAAGGTGATCGCCGACAGCGGCGTGATCCCCTCCGAAACGCTCTTCATCGACGACGGCCGGAAGAACGTTGACGCCGCGCAGGCGCTGGGCTTCGCCGTCTACATGCCCGCGCCGGGAGAGGATTTCGGGCATCTGTTCGAGGAGATAACGCGTTGAGGGATTGCGGGGAGGAGCCGCGGAGCCGAACCGCAGGGCCGAAACCGCACGCGGCAATAACCGTTGACAGAAACCGCACGGCCGGAATTTCTATTGCAAGTTCCGGAATGCGGACCGCAAAACCCACAACCGGAGTTCCGACGCGAATTCCCGAACGCGATCGCAAAACCCATGGCCGGATTCAGGCGGAGGTTCCGAAGCCGCCCGGAAGCATACGACAGGGAGCCGGCAACATTCTGACAGCGTTCAGACAGTATTCGGGCGGCATTCCGACAACGGTCTGACAGCGGTCCGACAACATGCTAACAGCTCTCCGACAGCGTTCGGGTCGGCTTCCGAACGCCCGGACGTAAGATGAAAGGCTTCGCGGAAGATCCGCGGAACCCGGAATAGCGGGAATAAACCGCAGACCGAAAAAAAACGATACGACACAAGGCGGCTGCGGAGGATTTCCCGGTGCCGCACTGACCACAAACAGAACGAACCCTGAAGAAATGGATTAAAATTACGCTGATCGCCGCGGCCGTCTTGGCCGTGCTGATCGTCATAGCTGCGATCGCCGTTTCGCCCGTAGCCAAGAACTACATCGAGAAACACGACCGCGAACTGATCGGCCGCTCGATCCGCATGGAGCGGCTGCGGATGAACATTTTCACCGGACGCCTGCGCATCGAAGGACTCCGCATCGGCGGAAGCGAAGATTCGACGACGTTTTTCCGACTGGACAGCTTCGAGATGCGCATGCGGCTATGGCCGCTGCTGGGAAACCGTGTGCTCGTGAAAAAAATCTCGTTCGCAGGTCCCGACGTGAAGATCTACCAGCGGGGCAACGCCTTCAGTTTCGATGACATCACAGCCCGCTTCGCGGGCGACACGACAGCCGTCGCCGCAACGCCCGAAAAAACCTCGAAGCCGTGGGAAATCGGGATTTACGACATCTCGATCCGCAACGGCAGGGTCTTTTACAAGGACCTCGCGCTCGATGCCGAGTGGGGCATGAACGACCTGAACCTGCATATTCCGGGCGTCTATTTCTCCGGCGAGAAAACCGACGTCGGGGCCGTGCTCAACTTCGCCGAGGGCGGTTCGCTCTCGACCGACGTGGGCTACAACATCGAAAGCTCGGAATTCGACATCGGAATCCGGCTGCAGGATTTCGCACTGGCGGGCACGCTGCCCTATTTCCGGCAGTCGCTCGACGTCACGGCCGTGGACGGCCGCCTGTCGGCCGACAGCCGCCTGCGCGGCAATACGCAACATCTGCTTTCGCTCACGACCGAGGGTACGGCTTCGCTGGCGGGCTTCGCCCTGCGCGACCGGCAGCAGCGGCCCGTGGCGGGCGTCGATACGCTGGGCGTAAAACTCGCCGAGGGCGATCTGGGCAAAATGCGCTTCGTCTTCGACCGCATCTACGTTTCGGGACTCTCGGCGCTGTTCGAAATGACGCCCGAAGGTAATAATCTCGCCGCTCTGATGAAATCCCCGGCGGCAGAAACCGCTTCGCCGACCACCGTTTCCGCCTCTGCGGCAACGAATCCCGCTCCGGAAGCAGCCCCCGCTCCGGCAGCTGAAATCACGACGTCTGCCGTGCCTGCCCCGACTGCTGCGAATCCCGCCCCGGCGGCTGAAATCACGACGTCCGACACTGCGGGAAGCGCGACGCCGAGTCCGACGCTCCGGATCGCCGACCTCGAAATCACGAACGGCCGCGTCACGGTGCGCGACCTGACGATGCACCGCCCGTTCGAATATACCGTCTCGGAAATCCGCATGCGCAGCCGCGATTTCGCCCCCTCGAAGCGCAACAGCATGACCGTCGATGCGCGGATGCAGAAGACCGGCTCGGCGAAGCTGCGCTGGGAAGGGACGCTCGACGACATGAACAACCAGAACATCACGCTTTGGCTCACCAACCTCGACCTGCGCGACTTCGGTCCCTACTGCGAACATTACACGGCCTATCCGCTGACCAAGGGCAACCTCACGTTCCGCAGCCAGAACGTAATCCGCAACCGCTACCTCGACGGCACCAACCACCTCGACATGTTCGAACCGAAGGTGGACAAAAAACGCAGGGAGATCAAGGCCGAGATGAATATTCCGCTCAAACAGGGGCTATACGTCCTGAAAGACAAGAAAGGCCATGTGAAGATGAACCTTCCGGTCAAGGGGAGTCTCGATTCGCCGGAGTTCTCCTACCGCAAGATCGTGCTGAAGGCGATCGGCAACGTACTGCTGAAAGTCGTGACGGCGCCCTTCTCGTTCCTGTCGGGCAACAAGGAGAACCTCGAATACATCAATATCGACCCGCTGCAATACGTCTTCACGTCGGAGCAGTACGCTTCGCTGGACAAGATCGCGCAGGCGTTGCAGGACAAGCCCGAAATGCACATCGTCCTGACGCAGCGCGTCAACATGCGCCGCGCCCTGCCCCGGCAGGCGGCCGGCGCGCTCCGGATGGCCTATGCCGAGCATCTGAAGAGCGCCGACACGACCGGCCGCCAGCCGATGTCGATGCTCGAATACGAAAAGATCCAGCAGACCGACATCCGCACTCCGGCGATCATGGCCTTTGCCGATTCGCTGCTCGCCCAGCGGGGAATTTCGCCGCAGGGACTTTCGGCCGACGACAAGGCGCTGGCGCTCTACCGCGAAAAAGCCGCCGGACAGTTGGCCCGCATGATGGCCGCACGCAACAAGGCGCTGACCGACTACATGCAGTCCACGCACGGCGCGACGGCTCCGGCGTTCCGGGTGCAGACGATGGATTCGCTGGCGTTGCCGAATTACGCGGGCCGCGACCGTTACACGATCGCCCTCGAAGTGGACGGCGAGACCGTGAAGGTCGAAGCGGACGACGGCAACGCGGGAGCAGGAACTGACGCAGGGGCTGGTACAGATGCGGGGACGGAGGCCGAGACAGATGCAAGGACAAATACGGAATCGGATACCGAGACGAATGCAGGAACGCATGCAGGAACAGATACAGAGTAGGATGCCGGGGCGGATACAGAACTGAATACAGAATCGGATGCCGTGACGGATGCAGGATATCGCCGGGAATGTTCAGGCGGATTCGACACATGGCCGCATCCGCCCCGGCAGAGAAGCGGCGGGAACCGGCAAGGCAACGGATACGGCGACGGACACAAATCCCATTGCGGTCGCACGGGACGGAGCCTTCGGAAAAAGCTGCGGAAGCAGCCGGTTCGACAGGCGACGCAACTCCGCCTGCGGCCGGAGCCGATGCGTATATTCCGGCCGAATAGAGAGCGAAAACGGGCCCCCGGCCGATAAAGAGCGGGATATATGCAGAAAAGGTTTAAAATGAGATTCCTCATTCTAAACCTTTTACAATTTGTCGGGGAGACTGGATTCGAACCAGCGACCTCCAACTCCCGAAGCTGGCGCGCTAACCGGACTGCGCTACACCCCGAACATTTGGGACCCTTATCATTTTAAGAGCGCACAAAGATAAGTCGAAAATCTGAAAAGACAAAATTATTTCCGCAAAATTATGCGCTTCTTTTATCTTCCGCCCTGCTTAGGCCCTTTCCGATCCGATCGTACCTGCTTCCCGTTTCCTCGCACGACTTCCGACAGACTGTAACTTCCGGCCCCAGACCGCGCTTGGTGTCCGATTGCCGTTTTTGTGTGAAATTTGCCTGAAAACGGCGTTGTTTCAGAACTTTACAGAAACAAAAAAAGTCACTGCAAATATTAATTCACAGCAACTTTCTTCATGTCGGGGTGGCGGGATTCGAACCCACGACCCCCTGCTCCCAAAGCAGGTGCGCTAACCGGACTGCGCTACACCCCGTCGTTCCCGGCCCTGAAACCCGTGATTGGCCTTACATCGGCCCCGCAGGGCTTTTCGTGTCAATCCCGGACTCTTCCGGCCGGGGGAACCGTCACGATTCCGGGATGCAAAGATAGCGGCTTTTTTCTTTCCGGCAAACTTTTGTCCCAAAATCGGTCTTGCAGGCGGTTCGTGGAATCATCGCTCCGAACGGCTTAATTTCAGACTCACGCGAAGACAATAAGCGGCTATCCGACGCCGGAAGTGTTGCCGCAGTGCAGTTAGTCGGCAAAAACCGGAACCAAAAGCAGGCTTTGAGCACCTTTCACGACAGATGTGGGGCAAAGAGCGTGTAACGATTCGCAGCAGCATATCAATGATAATTCCGATACGGCGTAACTACAGTCGGTGATAGTGGCAGTACAACAGTTCGCCGTCGTCGCCGCGGAGGTGCATGCCGCCGCCCAGACAGTAACGGAACATCTTGCAGTCGGCGCATGCGCCGCGCCGCGCCCAATCGCGGTTGCGGAAGGGTTCGAAGCGGTTTTGCCACACGTCCCAGAATTTATCCCGGTAGATGTTGCCCTGATGGAAGTTGGCACGGATCGACGTGCAGCCCGAAATGGCGCCGTCGACACGGATCGAAGCCACCGAGACTCCGGCGGCGCATTGGTAGAAGTAATCGCGGACTTCGGTCTCGTAGTCCCCAAGGAAGCCTTCGCAGGCATAGCTGGTCCCGATCCTGCCCTCTTTGCGGGTGCGGCGGATAAATTCCAGCATTTCGCGGAACTGCGCGTCGGTCATGCGCAGCGACGGATCGTTCTTGGCCCGGCCCATGGGGAAAATCGAAAAGAGCCGCCAATGTGCAACGCCCTCGGCAATCAGCATGTCGCGGAACGCTTCGAGCTGCGGCACCATGGCGCCCGTGACGCAGGTCACCACGTCGTAGGTCAGCGAGGGTTCGCGGACGATCATGCGCAGGGCCGCCAGCGCGCGGTCGTAACTGCGGGAATTGCCGCGGATATGGTTGTGTTCGCGTTCGAAGCCGTCGAGACTGACCGAAACGCTGCGCAGTCCGGCGTCGAGCAGGCTTCGCAAGCGCGCTTCGGTCAGGGCCATGCCGTTGGTGACCATGCCCCACGCATAGCCGCGGCGGGTGACTTCGGCTCCGGCACGCTCCAGATCGTCACGCACCAGCACCTCGCCGCCCGAAAAGATAATCAGCACCTCGGAGGGATCGACATGGGGCGTGATCTCCTCGTCGAGCACCTTCAGGAAGTCTTCGAGCGGCATGTCGGGCACACCGGGGTCCACGCGGCAGTCGCTGCCGCAGTGACGGCACGAAAGGTTGCAGCGCAGCGTACACTCCCAGAAGAGCGTCGTGAGCCGGTGCTCGGCGACCGTCGAAGCGTAGAGATCGGAAAAGATATTGAGGGCCAGCCGTTTGCGCAGGCCCGGACGGCGGCGCGCCATGGATTATTTCTCAGGAGCCTTGGCGCCCTTCTTCGTGTCCATGACGGGCGTATCCTCGGTCGGTTTCTCCGCAACGGGATCCAGCTCCTCCGGTTCGGCGGACTGCACCTTCGCATCGGGAATATGCACGCCCGTAGCAGGTCCGGCCTGTCCCGGAGGACGCACGCCGTACATGACGACAATGCGGGGCGGCACCTTCACCGAGTCCTGAACCTCCTGCGATCCGGTCTCCTGCTTCTGTTCCTCTGCGCCCTTCGCCGGAGCGTTTTTGACCGTCGAGCAGGCAGTCGAAAAGCCAAGCAGCGCAGCCAGAGCGAGTTTCAGTTTTTTATTCATATCGCATCGTCATTAAGGTCATTGTTACAGAGCAAAGATAAAAAAATTTCGACCGAACCTGAAAAAAACATGCCAAAAAGTTTTGAAAGCCAGTGATTTTTACTTTACTTTGCCCTGTACAAACTATTTAATTTTCAATTTTTATGACAGGTAAGGTAAAATGGTTCGATAGCAAAAAAGGCTACGGATTCATTACGGGAGAGAACGGCAAAGAGATTTTCGTTCACTTCTCCGGTATCGTAACGGACGGATTCAAGTCGCTCAACGAAGGTCAGGCAGTCGAATTCGAAGTCGGCAGCGGCGCCAAAGGCGATCAGGCTGTGAACGTTACGGTAATTGAGTAAGCCCCACGGCATTCTCTAAATTCAGGGAATAAGAGCAACAGAAACTCAGCATATTCATCAGTACTGAATTTTATGTATTCAACGGTGTTCGGATCGTGTCCGAACACCGTTTTTCATTCCTCTCCTCACCGAAGATAGGATTCGGGAACACCTTCGGAATCCTTTTGCGTCTTTGAAACGACCTTTTTCAATTCGTATACATATGCGCCTGCATCCTGAGGAGGACCGGCCAGTGTCAGTCTCCGGACTTTGACTACGTATTCATATCCCTCCTCATAGATTTCATCGAAGCCCCGGATCGGATCATGCGAATACCACAACCGCCAGTCCGGACTCTCCTCTTTGTAAATATAGACAGGCAGCCCCTGCAACCAATCATAGTCGTCGTCGGCAGCAGCGGGCTTGACGGAAGCGATGGTGAGCGTGACAGTTTTTTCCGACTTGTATTTATCATCCAGCTTATCGCAGCCGGCAGTCATTTCCCCGGCAAAAATCAGGAAGAGCGTCACGCACAATGGCAGTAAATGTTTTTTCATAAGCAAAAATTTTTAAATGTGAGAGTTAGACGCAATATGGTTATGCAATATAGATAAAAAATATCGATTTGCAAATCGCAGGATGCTCCTATTTATTCCGTAAAGACATTACACGGCCCGCATCGGTCAATCGAAACGGCTTTTTTTGCCCGTTTGAAAAAATAATCGTACTTTTGGGCGTCAATTTTAGGTTAATTCAGGTTCAAACATAAAAACCCAAACACAACCATGAAAGAAGCAATCGCAATTCTGACTGGCGGCGGACCCGCGCCCGGTATGAATACCGTCGTGGGCAGCGTCGCAAAGACCTTCCTCCGCAAAGGTTACCGCGTAATCGGCCTGCACGAAGGCTACACGGGACTATTCAACCCCTCGCCCCGAACCGTGGACATCGACTATCCCATGGCCGACGGTATCTTCAATCAGGGAGGTTCGTTCCTGCAGATGAGCCGTTTCAAACCCAAGGATTCGGATTTCGAAAACAACTTCAACCTCAAGTTCTTCACCGACAACAACATCAAACTGCTCGTGACGGTCGGCGGCGACGACACGGCTTCGACCGCGAACCGCATCGCCAAGTTCTTGGAGGCCAAGAAATACCCCATCGCCAACATCCACGTCCCGAAGACCATCGACAACGACCTGCCCCTGCCGAAAGGCACGCCGACGTTCGGTTACGAGTCGGCCAAGGACAAGGGCGCCGTCATCGCCCGCGCCGTCTATGTAGACGCCCGCACGAGCGGCAACTGGTTCGTACTGGCTGCCATGGGCCGCAGCGCCGGCCACTTGGCATTCGGCATCGGCGAGGCTTGCCACTACCCGATGATCGTCATTCCCGAAATGTTCGACAAGACGGAAATCACCGTCGAGAAGATCGTGAACCTCGTGATTTCGTCGATCATCAAACGCAAGATCATGGGCATGGACTACGGAGCTGCCGTTATCTCGGAAGGCGTATTCCACGCGCTGAGCGACGAGGAGATCCGCAAGAGCGGCATCCACTTCACCTATGACGAGCACGGACACCCCGAACTGGGCAAGGTATCGAAGGCGCACATCTTCAACGAGATGATCGAGAAGAAGGTGAAGGAGCTGGGCATCAAGGTCAAGAGCCGCCCCGTGGAGCTGGGTTACGAGATCCGCTGCCAGACCCCGATCGCATACGACCTGACGTACTGCTCGGAGCTGGGTATCGGCGTGCACAAGCTCTTCGCCGAAGGCAAGACCGGCTGCATGGTTTACGTGGATTCGGAAGGCAACGTAAGTCCGCTCTACCTCAAGGACCTGCAGGATCCCACGACGGGCAAGATTCCGCCCCGTCTGGTGGACATCAAGTCGGACAAGTTCTCGTCGGTGGTGGAGACCATCCTCAACGCCATCACGCCCGCGGATTACGAGGCTGCCAAGCAGTATGTCCCCAATCCGGAGGAGTACGATTTCCACAAGATCCTCAACTGGAAATAATCCTTTCCGAAACAGGATTTCAGCAAATCCCCGGAAGCGCGGCTTCCGGGGATTTTTCATGCAGGCCGGGAAAGAGAGCTGGCGGCAAGGACGGAAAGGCCGGACGGTTGAGGGCAGAAGTACCGGGACAGCGGCGGAAGGACCGGAGCGGCGACGGAAGAAGGGCCGGGACGGCGACGGAAGAAAAACCGAGCGGCGACGGAAGAAAAGCCAAAGAAGGAGGAACGGAAGAAGACGGCAACGACAAAAGGACGGACGGCGATGACAGCAAGACCCGCCGGCGACGGCAGAGAAGCCAAAGAAGGAGGAATGGAGGAAGACGGCAACGACAAAAGAACGGACGGTGATCGCAGGAAAACCGAGCGGAGACGGCAGAAGGGCCGGGACGGTTGAGGGCGGTGATTTTCCAACTTTTTCAGGCGGAAAAGGAAAAATACCCGTATCTTTGCCGCATTAGATCCCTAACCTTAAAAATACCTTTATCCATGGAGACACCGGAAAACAAAAACGATGTGTTCGAACCGATGCCGGAAGAGGCTGCCGCACAGGTTACGGCGGAAAACTCTGCGGACGGCAACCGGTCGCAGAAGATGGCCGAAGCAAAGAAGAACCTGCTTGCAGGAGCGCTTTGGTGCGTCGGCGGACTGGCTTTCAGTTTCTTATCCTACTATTTCGCGACAGCCGGGGGCCGGTATGTAGTCGCAACGGGCGCCATTATCTGGGGCGCGATTCAGGCGATCAAAGGTCTCGTTGTCATCCTGAAAATCCAGCATCAGGAGGGACGTTTCACGGCATTCTGGCGCACGGCGGCGCTGGCGGCATGTTCGCTCGCGGCACTGCTCTATCTGGGACAGTTGTCGGTGCGGCTGGCCGGCGGCGAAGAGATGCAGGTGGTGGATACCGAACAAATCTACACGGGTGCGCAGGGAATCAAGGCGAAGATTCCCGCCGGATACACCCTGCTCGAAGAAACCGTGCAGCCCGAAACGGACGAAACCTACGCCTACTACGGTTTCGACACCTACAACGACCGGATAGGTTACAGTCTGGGCAAGGTCGTGGATATGATTCCGGAGGAGATCACGTCCGTCGATGAGATTTCGGACCACTGCGCACAACGCGATTCGGCCTTCTACACGGGCGGATTCATCGCGCCGACGCAGCGCACCGAAATCGGCGGCCGCGAAATGTTGTGCAGCGAAGGATACATAACGGAGAATCCGGAGTTGGTTTACGCCGTTTACGACATGCTTTACGAAGGATCGCTCGTTACGGCGACATTCAGGTACGGGAAAAAGGATTACGGCAAGCGGGAAACCCGCCTGCGGATCGAAAGCCTGCTGAAAGGCATCGAGTTGGAATAACTGCGCGGATACTGCGAAAACGGATAAGGACGGCACTTGCATGCCGTCCTTTTTTATTAGAGGAAGCGGAAGGCAATGCGGGAAAGACCATCGGGAAAGCGTATGGCGACGGCGAGAGTACGGGCGGCAACTGCAGAAAGGCCGAGCGGCGATGAAAGGAAAGGCCGGGGAGGGCTACGGCAGCAGAAAGGAAGAAGACAACAGCAAAAGGCCGGACAGCGAGGGCAGAAAAGTCGAACGGTGACAGCAGAAAGTACAGGCCGGAACACCGCCGCCGTACAGTGCGTTTCCTCCGCGGGTCGGGAGAGTATCAGAACAGCGTAGGTTCGGCCTGCCGGAGTGCGGCGGGATGCGGATGGAGATTGATGAATTCGAGACCCCGGCCCAAAGCGCGGCGAACGGTGTAGTGTGTGCCGCCGGGGGAACCGTCGTACCACGCGACCAGCAGTGCGGCGTGCTCTACAAGGTAGTTGTTACGCACGGCATAACACCCTGCATGATAGGACGGGGAGAGTGTCACGCTATGGTCGGCGGCAGCCAGCACACGCCGGAAGCGTTCGCGGTCGGCAGCCGGGAAGCGGCTCTCCTGTCCCCGGAAAGGAATTACGGCGACCAGCCGCAAACCGGGCATCGGCGTGTGCGGAGAGTGCGGTTCCGGAAAAAAGGCCGAAACGGAATCCACAGCAGGAGAAAAGGCCGATGCAGGAGGGACAGCAGCAGAAGCCGCAACGGAGGGAAAGGCGGCAGCGGAAGCCGCGGCAGGAGAAAAGACCGATGCGGGAGGGACAGCAGCAGAAGCCGCAACGGAGGGAAAGGCGGCAGCGGAAGCCGCGGCGGGAGAAAGGACCGATGCGGGAGGGACAGCAGCAGAAGCCGCGGCGGAGGGAAAGGCGGCAGCGGAAGCCGCGGCGGGAGAAAGGGCCGATGCGGTTTGGGAATCGCGGCACGCGAGGACCGCCTCGGCGGCGGCGAGGTCGAAACCCATGGCCATGCCGCAGAGGAAGGTCCGGAAGCCGCGGGCGTACAACTCCCCCACCGTCGCGCGCAGAGCCGTAGCGGCTTGGCCCCCGTAAGTGCGGTGGCCGGTAAAAGCGACGGTGGTCAGGCGGTCTTCGGTCATACATTCAAAGGTAGCGTTTTGGCCCGGACTTTGCAAGATTTCCTGCTGAATTTAAAACTTTATACGAATATGAAACATTCTGCAAATTGTCTCGCTTCCTTTCTGGGCGGCGCTCTGGTAGGAGCCGTCGTCGCCATGCTCGTAACCCCCAAATCGGGACCCGAATTCCGTGAGGACATCCGCGATATGGCTAAAAAAGGCACCCGCAAGCTGAAAAATGAAATTGACAAAATTCATTGCGACTGCAACGGTCTTGACTGCGATTGCGACAAGGACGAATAAACGGGACCGCCCCATGAAAGATAGCCCGTCACCAACCGGAAACATCGTCACATCGCTGATCTTTTTCGGTGTGACGGCTGCCATTGCGATCATCCTCTTCATCGATGCGTTCGTCATGTGGCTCGCGTCGCTGACCGGGTCCGTCGCAGTCGCAGCACTCATTACCGGAGGTTTCTTCGCCGTAATCGCAGCCGTGGTCTATCTGCTGGCCGTGCGTTCGGCCCTGAACTACGTCCGGGACCGGATCGAAACGGTCTACGAGGTCGCTTCCCGGATCAAGGAGGGGTATGACTGGTTATCCGACAAGTTTTCGTTCCTTTCGTTCCTCAGAAGATCCAGATAAGGTAGGAAAAAAACGCCGGTGCAAGGGATTGCACCGGCGTTTTTTCGTGACTGGACGGCAACCTTACAGATAGCAAGTCCGCGTGGACATATACTTTCGTACAGCTACCCCGGACACGCAGGTAAAGTTCGAAAGAGGACACCGGAAG
>NZ_AENZ01000064.1:0-51464 GCF_000183485.2 Alistipes sp. HGB5
GAGAGCTTTTTTGACATCCGGCCCCGCCGCCGGAAGCGGACATGCCGAAAAACGAGAGAAGATGAAACACACACTCAGAAGCGCCGTCACGACGACGGGCCGCCGCATGGCCGGCGCCAGAAGCCTCTGGCGCGCCAACGGCATGCGCGAAGAACAGTTCGGGCGGCCGGTCGTCGGCATCGCCAATTCGTTCACCCAGCTGGTGCCGGGACACGTCCACCTGCACGAAATCGGGCAGTATGTCAAGCAGCGCATCGAAGCCTGCGGATGTTTCGCCGCGGAATTCAACACCATCGCCGTAGACGACGGCATCGCCATGGGCCACGACGGCATGCTCTACTCGCTGCCCTCGCGCGAGATCATTGCCGACAGCGTCGAATACATGGCCAACGCCCACAAGGTCGATGCGCTGGTCTGCATCTCGAACTGCGACAAAATCACCCCCGGAATGCTGATGGCCGCCATGCGGCTCAACATCCCGACGGTCTTCGTGTCGGGAGGGCCGATGGAGGCGGGCAAATTCGACGGGAGGGACATCGACCTGATCGACGCGATGGTCATGGCGGCCGACGAAGCCTGCAGCGACGAGCAGATCGCGCGCGTCGAACGCTGCGCCTGCCCCGGCTGCGGCTCGTGTTCGGGCATGTTCACGGCCAATTCGATGAACTGCCTGACCGAAGCGCTGGGACTCTCGCTGCCGGGCAACGGCACGATCGTCGCCACGCACGCCAACCGACGCCGGCTGTTCGAAGACGCCGCGGCGCTGATCGTCCGCAACGCCGAACGCTACTATTTTCTGGGCGACGAATCGGTGCTCCCGCGTTCGGTCGCGACCAAGGCCTCCTTCGAAAACGCCATGTCGCTCGACATCGCCATGGGCGGCTCGACCAACACGGTGCTGCACCTGCTGGCCGTGGCCCGCGAAGCCGGCGTGGATTTCACGATGCAGGACATCGACCGCCTTTCGCGCCGGGTTCCGGTGCTCTGCAAGGTGGCTCCCAACTCGCAGTATCACATACAGGACGTCAACCGCGCCGGCGGCATCCTCTCCATTCTGGGCGAACTGGCGCGCGCCGGCCTGCTCGACACCTCGGTCCCGCGCATCGACGGGCGGACGCTCCGCGAAGCGATCGACGCCTGCGACCTGCGCAGCGAGACGCTGACCGACGCGGCCCTGCGCCGCTGGCTAAGCGCCCCTGCGGGGCTTTACAGCCGCGAACTGGGGGCGCAGCACTCCTATTACGACGCCCCCGACGCAGACCGCACGACGGGCTGTATCCGCGACGTCGAACACGCCTACTCCCGCGACGGGGGACTGGCCGTGCTGACGGGCAACATCGCCCGCAACGGCTGCATCGTCAAGACGGCGGGCGTCGATGAGTCGCTGCACGTTTTCCGCGGCCGCGCACGGGTCTACGAATCGCAGGAACAGGCTATCGAGGGCATTCTCGGCGACGAGGTGCAGGCGGGCGACGTGGTCGTCATCCGCTACGAAGGCCCCAAGGGAGGCCCCGGCATGCAGGAGATGCTCTACCCCACGTCGTACCTCAAATCCAAGCACCTCGACAAAGCCTGCGCGCTGATTACCGACGGCCGCTTTTCGGGCGGCACGTCGGGGCTGTCGATCGGCCACGTCTCGCCCGAAGCCGCGTCCGGGGGCGAAATCGCCGTCGTCCGGACGGGCGATGAAATCGAGATCGACATCCCGCGTCGCTCGATACGCCTTCTGGCAGACGACGCCGAAATCGCCGCGCGGATGGCCGCTCAGGAGTATTTCCGCCCCGCCACACGCGACCGCAAAGTCCCCGCGTCGCTGCGCGCCTACGCCAAGCTGGTCAGCTCGGCCGACAAGGGCGCCGTACGCATCGTCGATGAAGAATAAGTAAAACAGCAGCAATCATGGATACGACGCAAACAAACATGTCCGAACCGCAGCCCGGTCCCTCCGTCACGGGAGCGCAGGCCCTGATCGAATCGTTCCTGCGCGAGGGCGTCGATACGATTTTCGGCTACCCCGGCGGGGCGATCATCCCCGTCTACGACGCACTCTACGACTACCGCGACCGCCTGCGCCACATCCTCGTGCGGCACGAACAGGGCGCCGTACACGCCGCGCAGGGCTACGCCCGCGTCAGCGGCCGCGTGGGGGTCTGTCTGGTCACCTCCGGCCCCGGCGCCACCAATACCGTGACGGGACTCGCCGACGCGCTGATGGACTCCACGCCGCTGGTGCTCGTGACCGGGCAGGTCGGTTCGTCGCTGCTGGGCACCGACGCCTTTCAGGAGACCAATTTCGTGGGCATCACGCAGGCCGTCACCAAATGGAACTGTCAGGTCAAGCGCACCGAAGAGATTCCGGGCGCCATCGCCAAGGCGTTCTACATCGCCCGTTCGGGCCGCCCCGGCCCCGTGGTCGTGGACATCACCAAGGACGCCCAGTGCGGAACGGCCCCGTTCAGCTACGAGAAAGTGGCTTCGATCCGCAGCTATGTCCCCGCATCGGTACCCTCCGAAGAGCGCATCGACGAAGCGGCAAAGCTGATCGACGCCGCACAACGGCCTCTGGCGATGATCGGACAGGGCGTGATCCTGAGCGGCGGCGAAGCGGAGCTGCGCGCCTTCCTCGACAAGAGCGGCATGCCCGCCGCATCGACCCTGCTGGGGCTTTCGGCCCTGCCGACCGACTCGCCGCAGTACGTCGGCATGCTGGGCATGCACGGCAACTACGGTCCCAACATCAAAAACCGGGACTGCGACCTGCTCCTCGCCGTGGGCATGCGCTTCGACGACCGCGTGACGGGCAATCCGGGCTGTTTCGGGGCGAACGCCAAGATCATCCACCTCGAAATCGACCCCGCCGAGATCGGCAAGATCGTCCCGGCCGACGTGCCGCTGGTCGGCGACGTGAAACAGACCCTTCCGCTGCTCACCGGGCGCATACAAGCCCGCAGCCACCGGGCATGGATCGACGAATTCCGCGCCTGCGACAAGATCGAATACGAGAAGGTGATCCGCCGGGCGGTCCATCCCGCCGAAGGCCGTATCCGCATGGGCGAAGCGGTCGCCGCCGTGGCCCGCGCCTACGACAACGACGCGGTGCTGGTGACCGACGTGGGTCAGCAGCAGATGTTCGCGGCCCGCTATTTCGGGTTCCGCCGCAGCCGGAGCATGGTGACTTCGGGCGGGCTGGGAACGATGGGCTTCGGGCTTCCCGCGGCCATCGGGGCCAAGCTGGGCGCCCCCGACCGCGAAGTGTGCCTTTTCGCGGGCGACGGCGGCCTGCAGATGACCATTCAGGAGTTGGGCACGATCTTCCAGTCGCAGGTGGCCGTGAAGATCGTCCTGCTGAACAACTCGTTTCTGGGCATGGTCCGCCAGTGGCAGGAACTTTTCTACGACCGCCGCTATTCGTTCACCGAGCTGGCAAACCCCGATTTCGGGCTGATCGCCCGCGGCAACGGCATCGCCTACCGCTGCGTCGAGCGGCGCGGGGAGCTCTCCGAAGCCATCGCCGAGATGCAGGCCTGCCGGGGTGCATACCTGCTCGAAGTGCGCGTCGAGGGCGAAGACAACGTATTTCCCATGGTGCCGGCCGGCGCGCCCGTCGCGGCGATCCGGCTGGAGTAAAATCCGAACGAGCAATGGAAGAACAGGAGTATATCATCACCGTATTTTCGGAAAACAAAGTGGGTCTGCTGAACCAGATCACCACGGTTTTCACCAGCCGCGACGTCAATATCGAGAGCCTCACGACCTCCGAGTCGGCGCTGGCGGGCATCCATAAGTTCACGATCGTCGTCCGCACCGGACCGGAACGGGTCGAAAAGCTGGTGCGGCAGATCGAAAAGAAGATCGACGTGCTGAAGACCTTCGTCTACACCTCCGACGAAGTGGTGCAGCAGGAGATCGCCCTCTACAAGGTGACGCGCAGCCGCAGCGTCGAGCGCCTCGTGCGCCAGCACAACGTCCGCATCCTCGAAATCGACGACGACTACATCGTGGTCGAGAAGACGGGCCACAAGGCCGAGACCAAGGAGCTGTTCCGCCTGCTGCAGCCCTACGGCGTGCAGCAGTTCGTGCGCAGCGGCATCGTGGCCATCATCAAATCGCGGCGCGAACTGCTCAACGAGTACCTCGAAGAGCTGGAACGCAGCCGACGGCAGACGAATTCAAATCACTTTTAAATCATACTAATTATGGCAAAGATCAATTTCGGCGGAGTCGAAGAAAATGTTGTTACGCGCGAGGAGTTCCCCTTGGAGAAGGCCCGCGAAGTCCTGAAAAACGAAACCATCGCCGTCATCGGCTACGGCGTGCAGGGTCCGGGGCAGTCGCTCAACCTCAGGGACAACGGCCTGAACGTCATCGTCGGCCAGCGCGAGGGCAGCAAGAGCTGGGAGAAGGCCGTCGCCGACGGCTGGGAGCCGGGCAAGACGCTCTTCGGCATCGAAGAGGCCGCCGAGCGCGCAACGATCATCCAGTACCTGCTGTCCGACGCGGGCCAGATCGCCGTATGGCCCACCATCGAAAAACACCTCACGCCGGGCAAGGCGCTCTACTTCTCGCACGGCTTCGGCATCACCTACAAGGAACGCACAGGCATCGTGCCCCCGGCCGGCGTGGACGTGATCCTGATCGCCCCCAAAGGTTCGGGCACCTCGCTGCGGCGCATGTTCCTGCAGGGCCGGGGACTGAATTCGAGCTATGCGGTTTTCCAAGACGCCACGGGCCGCGCCTTCGAGCGCGTGGTGGCGCTGGGCATCGGCGTGGGTTCGGGATACCTGTTCGAAACCGACTTCAAACGCGAAGTCTACTCCGACCTGACGGGCGAGCGCGGCACGCTGATGGGCGCCATTCAGGGCATTTTCGCCGCCCAGTACGAAACGCTCCGCGCCAACGGCCACACCCCCTCGGAAGCCTTCAACGAGACGGTCGAGGAGCTGACGCAGTCGCTCATGCCGCTGGTCGCCGAGAACGGCATGGACTGGATGTACGCCAACTGCTCGACCACGGCCCAGCGCGGCGCGCTGGATTGGTGGAAACGTTTCCGCGACGCCACGAAACCCGTCTTCGAGGAGCTTTACCGCGAAGTCGCCGCCGGCAACGAGGCCCAGCGTTCGATCGACCTCAACAGCAAGCCCGACTACCGCGAGAAGCTCGACGAAGAGCTGCGTCAGATGCGCGAGAGCGAGATGTGGCAGACCGGCGCCGTGGTGCGCAAGCTGCGCCCCGAAAACAACTGACGCAATGCGGGCGACGCCGGGGAGGTGCGGCACAAAGTACGTCCCCGGCATCGGCCTGCCCGCCGGCGGCGCACGCCGCACGCCCGGCTTATCCTATTGACAAACCCCGGAACCGCCTATTCCAAGGGAGGGTTCCATGACAACAAACGAACAGAAAATGTGTGGATTCGTAGGACTGTTTGACATCCGGCAGAAATCGGATGCGCTGCGCACGCAGGTGCTGAAAATGTCGAAAAATATCCGCCACCGGGGACCCGACTGGTCGGGCGTCTACTGCGGCGAACGGGCGATTCTCTCCCACGAGCGGCTTTCGATCGTCGATCCCCAGTCGGGCGGACAGCCCCTTTTCAGCCGCGACGGGAAACTGGTGCTGGCTGTCAACGGCGAGATATACAACCATCGGGAAATCCGCGACGAGCTGGCCGGGGAGTACGATTTCCGGACAGGCTCGGACTGCGAGGTGATCCTGCCCCTTTACCAAAAAATGGGCGTCGGACTGCTCGAAAAGATCAGCGGCATCTTCGCTTTCGCGCTGTACGACATCGAAAACGACGAATACCTGATCGCCCGCGATCCGATCGGCGTCATCCCGCTCTACATCGGCTGGGACCGCGACGAGCAGTTCTACGTGGCCTCGGAGCTGAAAGCCCTCGAAGGGGTCTGCACCACGATCCAGCCCTTCCTGCCGGGCCACTACTGGTCGAGCAAAGAGGGAAAAATGGTCCGCTGGTACGACCGCGACTGGTTCGAATACGACGCCGTGAAAGAGACCGGCGCCGACATTCCGGCCCTGCGCGCCGCCCTCGAAGCGGCCGTCAAGCGGCAGCTGATGTCCGACGTGCCCTACGGCGTGCTGCTGTCGGGAGGTCTCGACTCGTCGATCATCTCGGCCGTGGCGCGGAAATTCGCCGACCGGCGCGTCGAATCGCACGACCGCGACCGGGCGTGGTGGCCCCGGCTCCACTCCTTCGCCATCGGACTCGAAGGCTCCCCCGACCTCGCGGCGGCCCGCAAGGTGGCCGACCGGATCGGCACCGTGCACCACGAAATCCACTATACCATTCAGGAGGGTCTGGACGCCTTGCGCGACGTGATCTACTTCATCGAGACGTACGACGTGACCACCGTGCGGGCGTCTACGCCGATGTACCTGCTGGCACGTGTCATCAAATCCATGGGCATCAAGATGGTGCTTTCGGGCGAGGGCGCCGACGAGGTCTTCGGCGGCTACCTCTATTTCCACAAGGCCCCGAACGCCCGCGCATTCCACGAGGAGACCGTGCGCAAGGTCGGCAAGCTCCACCTCTACGACTGCCTGCGGGCCAACAAATCGCTCTCCGCATGGGGCGTCGAGGGACGCGTGCCGTTCCTCGACAAGGAGTTTCTGGACGTGGCCATGCGCATCAATCCCGAAGCGAAGATGGCCAAGGACGGACGCATCGAAAAGTGGATTCTGCGCAAGGCTTTCGAGGAGCTGCTTCCCGAAGAGATCGTCTGGCGGCAGAAGGAGCAGTTCTCCGACGGCGTGGGCTACGGCTGGATCGACACCCTGAAACGAATCACCTCCGAAGCGGTCTCCGACCGCGAAATGGAACACGCCGCCGAGCGGTTCCCGATCAATCCGCCCCGCAACAAGGAGGAGTACTATTACCGCACGATCTTCGAAGAGCACTTCCCGTCGCAGACCGCGGCCCAATGCGTTCCTTCGGTGCCCTCCGTGGCGTGCAGCACCGCCGAGGCGCTGGCTTGGGACGCGGCCTTCCGCGACAGGAACGACCCGTCGGGCCGCGCCGTGCTGGGCGTCCACAACACCGACCTGACGCACAGTTAGCACCGCATACGCTTAAAACACTTCACCGACCGAACCTTCCGAAAACTTCAGCATGTTTTAAGCAGAGGGAGGCCCCGGAATCCGGGGCCTCCCTAAGTTTATCCGAATGCATGCTTCCGAAGTACTCCCGGCAGCTTTCGCCGCCGAAACGCAGCGCCGCGGTCCGGCACGCCGGAGGCGGTTATTCGATGCCGCGGATATGCTTCTCCCATTTCCACGCCGCAGCCAGCGTCTGGTCGAGCGAACGTTCGGCCTTCCAACCCAGTTCGTCGTTGGCATACGACGGATCGGCCCAGATCGCCACGATGTCGCCCGCACGGCGGCCCACGATCTTGTAGTTGAGTTTCAGGTTGTTCACCTCTTCGAACTTACGCACCAGTTCGAGCACCGAAACGCCGCGTCCCGTGCCGATGTTGAAGATTTCGTACTTCTCCCTGTTCTTGCCCTCGATCATGCGCGCGATCGCCGTCACATGGGCTTTGGCGAGGTCCACCACGTCGATATAGTCGCGGATGTTCGAGCCGTCGGGCGTCGGATAGTCGTTGCCGAAGACCGAAAGGCACTCGCGGAGTCCCGCGGCCGTCTGCGTGATGTAGGGGACCAGATTCTGCGGCACGCCGCGCGGCAGTTCGCCGATCAGGGCCGAAGGATGCGCGCCGATGGGGTTGAAATAGCGCAGGGCGATGCCCTTCATACCGTCGTAGGCCGCCAGCGAATCGCGCAGGATGTCCTCGCACATCTGCTTGGTGTTGCCGTAGGGCGAGGTCGCAGGCTTGCGGGGCGTCTGCTCCGTCACGGGCAGCTTGTCGGCCTCGCCGTAAACCGTACACGACGACGAGAAGACGATGTTGTGACGTCCGAACTCACGCATGAGGTCGATGACGTTCATAAACGAAACGAGGTTGTTGCGGTAGTATTCCAGCGGCTTGCCGACCGACTCGCCCACGGCCTTCGACGCCGCGAAATGAATCACCGAGTCGAAGTCGTACTTTTCGAACACTTTGCGGAAAGCGTCGCGGTCGCAGCAGTCCGCCTTTTCGAACGGCACTTCGACGCCCGTGATCCTGCGGACTCCCTCGACGGCGTTCATGTCGCTGTTCGAAAGATTATCGACGATCACCACGTCGTAACCGGCGCCTATCAGTTCCACGGCGGTATGCGAACCGATATAACCGGCGCCGCCGCTGACCAAAACACACGATTTTTTCATAAGTTGAGGTTTTTATTTGAGTCACAAATATAACAAGAAAAAGCGGTTATCCCTCAAAACCGCCCGAAATCCTGAACCTCCGGCCCGAAAAAACCCGCTCCGGGACTTCTCACCGAAGTCCGGAGCGGGCCGTATAAATCCGGAAGGGGTCCCGAAAGCCGCCGGAAAAATTTGCCAGACGCCGCCCCAATGTGTGCCGGACGCCGTCCCAATGCGCGCCGACCGCCGGAAGAGTTTGCCGGGTCAGAATTTTTCGCCCAGCTCGCGCGGCAGGTAGAACGTGTCGTTGCGGTCGATATAGACCACTGCCGAGCGCAGTTTCAGGGGCTTGCCGTCGAGGTAGGCGACCGAACCGTTGGCCGGCACGCGCAGCGTACGGCGCCCCTTGCGGACCGTCAGGCAGGGCATCTGCCCTTCGGCCGCCGAAATCGAGCACTTCGCGCCGCGGAACACCTCGGTATGCGGTGCGAACAGTTCGCCGGTCAATTCAGCCAACGGACGCTCCAAACCGAGCAGGTCGGCCATGTAGGCATGGATCTCCGTATTGGTATTGCGCCCCACGGGCAGGTTGCCCTCCGGGTGGTAAGCCGCCAGAAAGACGTCTTCGGCGGTATGGCTGCCGCTGAGGAACCCGAAATGGGTCCGGGAGGTCACGATGCGGGCGATGCTCGACACCATGTTCACGCTGTTGGCGACCTTCATGTAGTCGGCCTCGGTATAGTTGCGCGAACTCCGGAGCAGGGCCAGTTCATCGTCCGTAAGCTCAATGCCCGTGTATTCGCGGAACAGGGGCCGGATCTGTTCCGGCCGCGCCTTGAGCAGTATTTTTTCCAGCCCCGAAGCCGTGCGGCGCACCTTCGAGATATTCATATAGGTCGAATCGAGTCCCTTGGAGGCGTAATCCTTATAGGCCCCGTCGCCGAAACTTAGCCCCGAAGTGCCGTGGTCGGGCATGATGACAACGGCCGTCCGCCCGTCGCGGCGGGCGAAATCGAGCGCCACGCCCACGGCCTTGTCGAAGGCCAGCATCTCGGTAATCACCCCCACGGGGTCCTTGGCATGCGCCGCCATATCGATGCGGCTGCCCTCGACCATCAGGAAAAAGCCGTTTTTATGCCTGTCCAGCACCTCCAGTGCCTTGGCCGTCATCTCGGCCAGCGACGGCTGTTCGGCATCGTTCCGGTCGAGGTCGTAACTCATGTTCCCCTGCGCGAAAAGCGACCACACGGGGCCTTTGCCCTCGTAGGCGCGGAACGCCGCGGCATCCTGCTCGATAAGCGTCGCGCCGCTGCCGCGCAGATACGCCCGCATGGCGTCCGTGACCTGCTTGCGGCCGCCGCCGAACATCACGTCCAAGTCGTTGCCCGCCATCTGGGCCGCCAGCGCGGGATAGGCGTGGCGGGAGTAGTGATGCGCCGCACAGGCGGCGGGCGTCGCATGACAGAAATCGGCCGTCACGACGAGTCCCGTAGCCTTCCCCCGGTCGTGCTTGGCCGCTTCGAGCAGCGTCGCCAGCGGCTGACAGGCCCGTCCGGATTCGACCTCGACGATATCCTGCGCGGGATTGGCCGCCGGATAGACCGAAACGTTGCCCGCCTGCTGGGGCATGCCCGTCATGTAGGCCGACATGGCCGGGGCCGAGCAGGGGATCGGCGAATCGGACGAGAACGTCCCGACCAGCCCGCAGAGACAGGAATCGAGGTTGAGCATCCGCTGCGAAGGGTCGTTGTAGAATTTATACCAGCGCGCCGCGGCGAGGACGCTCGTAGAGGTTCCGTCTGGAATCATCACGATGACGTTGCGCACCGGGGCGACGGGTTTGCGGTAGAAGGGCTGCGCCCCGGCCGCCAGCGCGGCGAAGAGCAGAAGCAGCAGAATTGCACTTTTTTTCATCATAATCCATTGCGGTTTTTACGGGCGTTGCACCGGAGGGCGAACGACGGCAAAGGTGTCTCGCATCGTTGGAATCGGCCTGTCGGGCAAAAACGGTAGTAAAGGTACGAAAAAACAAGAAAATGGGAAAGGATACGAAGAAATAAGCAAATCCGGACCCGAAAATCGCCGGGGAACGGTCCGCCCGCAAAAGGGAGTCCGCACCCCGGCGACCGGGCGGAAGGCGCTCCGCAAAAGAGCGCCGCCGAATATCGGGCGGAGGAGCGGCCTACAGAAATCCGGCCGCCCTCCGTCCGTCTCGTTACTTCACGCAGGCTCCCATCGCCGAGGTTCCCTCGCGCGAAAGCCCCGTCTGGTCGAAGCCCGTGATTTCGGGACCGATCTGCGGATCGAAATCCTGCCCAAGCGCCGACAAATCGACATAGGGCATGCCCAGCGTCCGGGCGGGACTGTCCGCCCCCAGCAGCAGGCAGGTCTGCGTCGGGCCTCCGTTGCCGGCCAGCGGGCCGAGCATCGTCGCCGGATCGAAACTGCTGCCCGCCACCACGGCCTTGCCGGCCCCGTACACCACGCTTCCGTTCACGGCGTACGAGAGCACCGCAGGCAGGTTGGCCGTAGCCGCCAAAGCGGTATTGGTTCCCACCAGATCGTCGCCGCCGTTGGCTGCGGTATTGCCCGAAACGACCGTATTGTAGACGTTCATCGTCGTATAGGGCGTGAATTCCACGCCGCCGCCTACGAACAGCGACGTATTTCCGGTCACCGTACAGCTTACGAGCGTCATCTTGGACTCCTTGCCCGAAGCCCCGTACAGGGCGATGCCGCCGCCGTTGCCGCCCGTATTGCCGTGCACGGTGCAGTTCACCAGCACGGTCTCCGAATACTCGCGGCTGTAAACGGCCCCTCCGCGGCGGGAGTTCTTGCTCCCATCCGTACGGTTGTCGCAAAGCGTACTGTTGTAGATGTACGTATAGGACGGGGCGCTGCTGCTGAAAGTATAAACGCCGCCGCAGACACCCGACGCGGAGTTGCCCCGCACGGTGCAGCGATCCATACGGACGACCGAAGCTTCGTTGTGCAGGCCGGCGCCGTTGCCGTTGCTGCATTCGTTCTCCGAGATTTCGGTGTCCGTCAGCGACACGTCGGCCCCGGCCACGATGCAGATGCCGGCGCAGTCCTTGGCGGATTTGTTCTGCGTGATCTTGCAGTCCGCGATATCGACCGCCGCATTGCCGACCGTGACGCCTCCGCCGCGCGAGATGTAGAAACGCGCCCCGTTGAGCGTATAATACGAAGCCGTCCCCGAACAAAGGCCCTCGGTAATGGTCAGCCCCTTCATCAGCACCCGCCGGCCGTCGGCCTTGGCCGCCGTGACGCAGACCACATGGTAGGCATGTCTGCCGCCGGAGAGACGGCCGCTCAGAACGGTCGGATTGGCGTCCGGATCGGCGACGGCGCCCGTCACGGCACCGGCCGGATAACCGCCGATCAGCGAGACGTTGGCCGAAATCTCGAACGTGGCGTCCTCCGCCGCGCCCTTGCTTCCCGCCAGACTCTGCTCAGGGACGTAGGTGCCGGCCGCCACGTGGATGAAGTTGCCGTTGATGCTCTTCGACAGCGCATTGTGCAGCGTGGTCGCCGTCTCCCACGTCATGCCGTCGTTGTCGGCACTGCCGTCGGTCTTGACGTACCAATGCACTTCGAGGTCTTCGGGGGAGCTGGGCGCCTGCACGACACGGATCGACTGCGCATATTCGTCGGTGATCCACGCCGTAACCCGCCCTTCGCGCTCGAAAAGCGTCTTGTTCGGGCTTACGGTAAAGGTGAATTCGCCGTCTCCCATGCCGTTCTCCACCTCGCCGAGCAGAATCCAGTCCACTTCGGACCTGACCCGCCACGGCAGGTTCGACTCGATGGGGACGGTATAGCTTCCGCCCGCCTTTCCGACCTCGACATCGCCGCCCAGCTTGATGACGGGATCCTTCGGCGTGAATTTCCGGTCGGTCTTATCCTCCTCGCAGGACCACGCCGCACACGCGCAAAGCCCCGCAAACAGGATTATTCCGTATTTTCTGATCTTCTTCATAATTGATTGCATGTGTTAAATCGGTTATTTGTTGGAAACGATCAGCAGGCCGTTGCACACGGCGCGCTCGACGCCTCCGCCGTCGGTCGGCCAGTTGCGGATTTCGAAACGGTCGTCGGCCGAGAAGCCGGGCGCGCTGCGCACGAAGAAGGTCGAGGAACCTCCGCCGTCGAGATTGATGGCGTCGTACGAACCGACGGCTTTCATGAACTGCCCCAGCTCGACGAACGACATGCCGTTCGAGTAGTAGAAGTTGCGGCCGTCCACGACCATGATCCAGACCTTCGTCCCGTCCTCGGAGACCCCGATGCAGGTACGCGGCTCGACCGACAGGTCGTTGGGATCGAGCGGGATGGGAACCACCCCGTCGTCGACCAGCACCGGACCGCCGCCCACGGCTTCGTAGATGACCTTCGACGCGGCGATTTCGTCGTAATCGGCCGCGGCCGCGGCAACGGCCCTTTTATCGGTCCGGATCGCGAAGAAGCTACGCGGCCGCGCAGGCGTCGTGTTGAACACGGTCTTTTGCGCGACGCCGTCCTTCCAGAAGATTCCCTGCGGGCCTTTTTGCGTCTCGCTGCCGAAATCGGCATTCGTACCGCCCAGCACCCGGTGTCCCTCGGCGTCGACGTGCATCGCCTGCTGCGTCACCGGTTCGAAACCGACGCCGATCGGCTTGTTCTGAGGGGTGCAGACTTCGAGTGCGATGTCGGGCGAAGTGAGGTCTATTTCGAAAAAGAACGCCGCCATGGCGAGTCCCGACGCCGACAGGTAGCGCAGTTCCGTCACGGAGGCGCCGTTGGCCAGCACATAGGTCGAATCGACCGAGATGTGGGCGATCAGATTCGTCCCTTCGACCAGTTTGCGGCCGATCTCGCTTCGGGGAACGGCTTCGTATCGGGTATATTCGGGATCGTCGTTGCAGCCGCAGAACGCGAAGCCCGCCAGCACGAAAAGCCCGGAAAAAAGCAGTTTGATATAACAGTTGTTTTTCATGGTTCGGTCATTTTAGGATTTAATAGCCGGGATTGGGTTCCAGCAGCGGATTCAGCTGCAGTTCCTTGCCGGGGATGGGCAGCAGCAGCTGGAATTTCTGAATTCCGAGACGCTCGACGGCCCTGCCCGTACGCACCATATCGTGATAGATGAAGTTCTCGCCCAGCAGTTCGCGGCGGCGTTCGTCGAGGACGGCGTCGACATAGGCGGCGTCGGAAGCCGGATAAATGTCGTCGAGTCCGCGTTCGCGGCGCAGTTCGTTCAGGCGTCCGACGCCCTTGGCGCGGCCCTGCGCTTCGGCGCTGATCAGATAAAGCTCGGCGATGCGCGACACGATCACGGGGTCCTTGCCGGTCTGGCCGCTGGGGTACTTGTTCAGGCAGTCCGTACCGGCGATATTGATGACGCTCATCTCCTTGCGCGTATCGTTGGCGCCGAACAGCTCCACGGTAGAGGCGGGCAGCCGGTATACGCCCTGCCCCTTGTTGGGATGGCCGTAGGTGTAGAACAGGTCGCTGATATTGATCGACGACTCTTCGGAGATATTCTCGAAGGCGAAAATAATTTCGGTGTTGGCCTTCTTCCGGAAAATCTTGTCGAACGAATCGAGCTTGTAAGGCCCCGACGTAATGAGATCCTCGGCCAGACGCGCCGCCTCGGTCATCTTGCCCTGCGAAAGCATCACGCGGGCCTTGAGCGCCAGTGCGGCGTTGCGCGACACGTAGTAGTAGCTTTCGCTGGTGTCGAGCAGCGAAGCCGCCGTGTCGAGGTCCTCCTCGATCAGCGCCCAGACATCGGCGGCCGGGCTGCGGGGCAGCTTGTCGAGCGTGTTTTCGCGCAGCAGCGGCACGCCGCCCCAGCGCGACACGAGGCAGAAATAGATATAGGCCCGGAAATAGTGCGCTTCGCCTCTGGCGCGGACGCTGATTTCCGAATCGGGGAACTGCGCCGTCACGGCCAGCAGGTTGTTGACCTGATAGAGCGCGCTGTAATAGCCGTTCCAGCCGTTGACGATTGCCGAATTCAGCGGGCTGAGCGTCGAATTGATGACGTCGATCGGATTGTAGTTGGATTGGGTGATGTCGCCGCCCAGAATGTCGCACATGATGAACGAGCGGGTCTGCGGCTCGTTCTGCACACGGTTATACATGCCCAGACGCAGCGCCGGCAGATCCTTTTCGGTTACGGCCTCAGGCGGAATGGCCGAATGCGAATACTGGTCGAGCATATTCGAGCAGGAGCTTGCGAAGCCGAGGGCGCAGAACAGTAATACGGTTATATATTTCATGGTTGTCAGCTTTTTAGAATGTCACATTAAGGCCGAAGCAGAACATGCGCGGCTGGGGTACGGAGAAGTTGTCGACGCCCATAAAGCGCGGATCGAGGTTGTTGCTCACCTCAGGGTCCCAGCCCGAATAGCGGGTCGCCAGCCAGAGGTTGTCTCCCTGAAAATAGACGCGCAGCGACTTCATGGCCAGCCTGCGGCTGATCTTTTCGGGGAAGGTGTAGGAAAGCGTCAGCGAACGCAGCCGCAGGAACGAACCGTCTTCGAGCCAGCGGTCGGAGTTGCGGGTGTTGTTCGTGTCGCCGCTCACCGAGCGCGGATGGAGATCGGTCGAACCGGGTCCCGTCCAGCGGTTGCGGGCCTCCTCAGCCAGCACGCCGTTCTTGTGTCCCAGTTTGGAGGTGTTGATCTTCCACGCCGCATAGACGTCGTTGCCGTACATGTAGGTAAAGAAGACGTCGAGCGAGACGCCCTTGTAACGGAAGGTGTTGTTCCAGCCGCCCGAAAAGTAGGGATTCGAGGAGCCGATCACCTGACGGTCGTTGTCGTTGATCAGGTTGTTGTCGTCCACGTCGCGCCACTTCACGTCGCCGGCACGGATTCCCTGCGCATACTGCTCGGCGGGCACTTCGCCGTCGTATTGGTAGATGCCGTCCATGATGAAGAGGTAGAACGCGCCGACCTCCTTGCCGACCTGCAGCGCACGGTTGGCGCCGATCGAGATCGGCTTGTCGTCGCCCAGCAGTTCGGTGAGCTTGTTGCGGTTGGTGGCGATGTTGAACTGCGACAGCCATGACAGGGGACCGAAATTGAAATGGGTGTTGATCGTCAGCTCGGCGCCGATGTTGCGCATCGACCCGATGTTGCTAATGATGCTCGTCACGCCCGTCGTACTGTGGATCGGCGTGCTGTAGAGCAGGTCCTTGGTCTTCTTGTAATAGGCGTCCGCCATGATGTTCACGCGCCCCTTGAACAGCGTGATGTCGAATCCGGCGTCAAACTGGTCGGCCTTCTCCCACGTCAGGTCGCGGTTGCCGAAGGTCGAAACGGCGATGCCGCTGCCGTTGCCGTAGTTGTAGCCGCCCGACATGAGCGCCTGATAGGCGTAGGAGCCGATACCCTCCTGATTGCCGGTCTTGCCGTAGCTGACGCGGAACTTAAGCTCCGTATCGCTGTCCTTCATGAAATTCTCCTTGGAGATATTCCAGCCCAGCGACACCGACGGGAACCAGCCCCAGCGGTTGTCGCGCGCGAATTTCGACGAACCGTCGGTGCGCAGCGTGGCCGTCAGCACATAACGGTCCTTGTAGGAAAACGTCGCACGGCCGAAATAGGACTCCATGGCGTAATTGGAGAGCGATCCCGAATAGGCGTCGAGCGAAGAGGCCACGCCCACCACGTCGAACGAAGGCGAGGGAAATCCGCTGCCGTCGAGTTTGGCCGACCGAGTGGTCACCTTCTGGAACGAATGACCCAGCATGGCGCTGAGCGAGAAGTCGCCGAACTTGTCGTTGTAAGTCGCGAAATTCTCCACGAGGATATTCTTGATCGTCCGGTTGTAATCGACGATACGGCCCACGCCCTTGCCGTAAGGGTGGTTTTCGTTGTAGTAGGTGTAGTCGTAAATCTGCGTGATGTCGGTATTGACCGAAGATTTGAAGGCGAACTTGTCCTTGTACTTGAACGTAGCGTAAAAATTCCCCAGATAACGCATGTTCTCGATATAGGCCGTCTCCTCGTCGAGAATCTGCATCGGGTTGTGAAACACCAGCTCGTCGGTGCCGCCCACGTAATAGTCGCCGTTGGGTTTGTAGGGACGGTCGAAGGGCCGCTGCTGGATGCTGCGCCCGATAATGGTCGTGCCGGAGTTGGCTCCCGGAATCTGGTGGTTCTTGATATAGTTGCCCGAAACGTTGGCGCCGACTTCGAGCCACGGCGTGAATTCATGGCTGATCTTCACCTTGAAGTTCATCTTCTCCATCTTGTTGGTGCGGATCACGCCCGTCTGGTGGTTGTAATTGGCGCCGACATAATATCTGGTCTTGACGTTGCCGCCCGAAAACGACACGTCGCCGTTATAGAACGTTCCGGTCTGGAGAATCAGATCCATCCAGTCCGTGTCGGGCAGCGTGCCGAACGGATTCTGAATATGCTTCTTGAAACCCGAATCCCCCGGTTTGTAGCCGTACTGGCGGTTGTAGTTGTCGACGCCTTCGTTGAAATCGCGGACATAAAGCCCCGAATCGGCCATTTTGATCTTCCCCACGTTGGCGAAGCGGGTGACTCCGGTGTTGAAGTTGAGATGCACCTCCGATTTGCCCTCCTTGCCCGACTTGGTGGTGATAACGATCACGCCGTTGTTGGCGCGCGAACCGTAAATGGCCGCCGAAGCGGCGTCTTTCAGCACCTCGATCGACTCGATGTCGCTGATGTTGAGCGTCGCCAGCGAAGACATGTCCTCGCCGAAATCGACCAGATTGGCGTTCGTGTTGGTGATCGGAATGCCGTCGATCACATAGAGGGGTTCGTTGCCCGCGCTCAGCGACGACGATCCGCGGATCACCATCCGCTCGCCGCTGCCCAAGTTACCCGAACCGGTCGAAGTCGTCACACCGGCCACACGGCCGCTGAGCAGCTGCGTCGGGCTGGCGACCTGCCGCATGTTCGACTCGTTCATCTGCACCTTGCTGATGGCGCTGGTCACCAGCGAACGGCGCTGGGTGCCGTAGCCGACGACCACGACCTCTTCCAGCTCGGATGTGTCCTCGCGGAGCGTCAGGGTCAGCATCGTCTTGGCTCCGAGCGTGATGGTCTGGGGCGTATAGCCGACGAACGACACGCTCAGCACCTCTCCTTCGCGGGCCTCGATGGCAAAACGGCCGTCGATATCGGAACTGACGCCCGTAGTCGATCCCCGTATGACGACGCTCGCGCCGACCACCGGATTCCCCGCAGCATCGACGATGCGTCCGGCATACCGCTGTCTGGCCGCCGATAAGGCCGGGGGGGGTTGACGCCGCCCTTCCGGTCGGCCAGATAGACCTTTCCGTCCTTGATCTCGTACACGATGCCGTCCGCATCGAACAGCTGACGGAGCACGCTCTCCAGTTCGGCCTGTTTCACGCTGACCGAAACCCGCTTGTCGGGATTGATCGTCGGCCGGGTGTAATTGAACACCAGACCGGTCTGCTGCGTGATCTGTCCGAGCACTTTCTCCAACTTGGCGTTCTGCATGTCGAGCGTCACGCGCTGGGCCGAAGCCGTCGCGCAAACCGCCGACAGAACGACTGTCAGAAACAGTAGTCTAAAATGTTTCATGAATGGTAGTTTAAGGTTGTTGTTAATAGTTTTTCGGGAGGAATCGGAAAACCCGTTCCCGTGTCCTCTGAATAATTGACACGCGAACGGGCGAAAAGAATGAGTCCGGAGGTGAAAAAAATCGTCTACATGCCGATAACGATCGTATCGCCCTCCCGTGTAAAGTGCATGGGAGCGATGCGCTGCAGCTCTGAAAGAATCTCCCGAAGCGACGAATCGTGGGTCGTCAGCGTAAAATAATAGTCGTACGCCCGCGGATCGGTCACCCTGAACGTCACGTCGTACCAGCGGCCGAGCGTGCGCAGCACCTCTTCGAGCGGCGTGTCCCTAAAGGAGATGATCGACTTGCGCCACAGCGAAGCTCCCGACGTATCGACATGGTCCAGACGGCCCTGACGGGTCGTCCGGTCGTAAAGCAGACGGTCGGAGGGCGCCAGCAGGAACGAATTCCGGCCGTCGGACATCGACACGCTGCCCGCATCGAGCGATACGGCGATCAGCGGACTGTCGTCGTAGGCCTGCACGTTGAACTCCGTTCCGAGCACTTCGATCTGCGCGCCGCCGAGTCCGACGACGAAGGGCCGCGCCGGATTGTGGCTGACGCTGAAATAGGCTTCGCCGTCCAGCTCGACCCGCCGCATCGAAAAACCGAATTTTTCGGGATACCGCAGCCGCGTGTCGGCATTCAGCCAGACGCGCGTGCCGTCCTGAAAGACCATCTGCATCCGCTCGCCTTTCGGAACGTAGATTTCGGCATACTCCGGCGCTGAAAAAATGCCGCCGACCTGCCGGTCGAGACGGATGCCGACGCCGAGCACCAGCAGGCAGGGAATCAGCACCGCAGCGACACGCAGCGCAATGCGCCGGCGGCGGCGCCGGACCAGCGCCGCACGGATACGGCGGTAAATCGCCTCGGAGGGAATCCCTGAAGCAGGCATCCGCTCTCCGGTTTCGAGCATGCGGGCCTCCTCGTCGATAAGCCGCGACAATTCGGCGGCGCCTTCGGCCGAGGAGAACCAGCGGGCCACCTCGCGCGCCTCCTGCGGCGTAGCCCGTTCGTCGAGGACTCTGCGGATCGTATCTCTGTCAGGTCGTTTCATAGGCTGCGAATCATTACAAGCAGGGTTATCATCTTTATTATCGGGCCGATCGAAAGCCGGAGCGACCGGAGTCCGTCGGCGTAATGGGTCTTCACGGTGTTTATCGAAACATGCAGTTTTTCGGCGATCTCCCGGTTCGAACAGCCGTCGCGCTTCATCATTATCACGGCCCGCTGCTGGCGGGGCAGACGGTCGATGGCCTCGCCCAGACGCCGGTCGATATCGCGGCTTTCGATATACTGGGCCAGCGTGTCGTCCTGCTGCTGGCGGAGCTGGGCGATGACGTAGCTCTGCTCCAGCACCCGGCCGTTGTGGCGGATATAGTTCAGGAGGTAGTTTTTGGTCATCGTATAGAGGTAATTGCGCAGGCTGACCGTCACGGACAATCCGCCGCGCAGCTCCCAAAGCCTGACGAAGACGTACTGCACGGCGTCTTCGGCCGCCCCGGTCTGCTTGATCATCCGCAGCGCCAGCGAATAGAGCATGCCGTGGTAACGCTCGTAAACCAGCGTGAAAGCCTGCTCGTCGCCGCCTCGGATCCGTTCGAAGAGTTCGCACTCGTCCGCGGCGGTCCCGGAAATATGAAAATCCTCGTTCACCCTTACAATGGAGTATGGTTATGTACAAATATACTGCATTGCTCTTATCCGGACAAGCCGGGCGGCTGTTTTTTCACCATCGTCCCATCGTTTGATTCCCCCTTCGTTCATATAGACACCCCGATTGGGGAAACGGGTGACCCGCCGCATAAAAAATCTCCGCCCCGCCGTACGGAGGGAGCGAACCGAGGGGCTGCGCAGGCCCGGCGGAGGCCGCAAGACGAGGCGGACTAACAATTCGTAACCCCAATCGTGAAAAAGAGCGCGGAAGAATGTCTGTTTTCAGAAATTAATCGTATATTTGCTAACAGATTGACACCTCCCGCACCGGAAATTCATCAAACCATAAACGGATATGTACGGAAAAATCAAAGAACATCTGCAGCAGGAACTTGCCGAAATCAAGGCTGCAGGGCTCTACAAGAGCGAACGGGTCATCGAATCGCCGCAGCGCGCGGAGATCGAAGTTGCAGGTCGTAAGGTACTTAATTTCTGCGCCAACAACTACCTCGGACTTTCGGACAACCCGCGGCTGATCGAAGCCGCGAAACGGGCCATGGACAACCGCGGCTACGGCATGTCGTCGGTGCGTTTCATCTGCGGCTGTCAGGACATCCACAAACAGCTCGAAAAAGCCATAGCCGACTACTTCGGCACCGAGGACACGATCCTCTATGCCGCCTGCTTCGACGCCAACGGAGGCGTCTTCGAGCCGATTTTCGGTCAGGAGGACGCCATTATCTCCGACTCGCTGAACCATGCGTCGATCATCGACGGCGTGCGTTTGTGCAAGGCCGTGCGCTACCGCTACGCCAACGCCGACATGGCCGAGCTGGAGGAGTGTCTCAAGCAAGCGCAGGCGCAGCGTTTCCGCATCATCTGCACCGACGGGGTCTTCTCGATGGACGGCAATGCCGCGCCGCTGGACAAGATCTGCGCGCTGGCCGAGAAATACGACGCACTGGTGATGGTGGACGAGTGCCACTCGGCGGGCGTGCTGGGCAAAACCGGCCGCGGCATCACCGAACTCTACGACCTGCGCGGTCAGGTGGACATCCTCACCGGCACGCTCGGCAAAGCCTTCGGCGGCGCCGTAGGCGGCTTCACGACGGGCCGCAGGGAGATTATCGAGATGCTCCGCCAGCGTTCGCGCCCCTACCTCTTCTCCAACTCGCTGCCCCCTGCCGTCGTCGGCGCCGGAATCGAAATGTTCCGCATGCTGGGCGAAAGCAACGAACTGCACGACCGTCTGGTGGCCAACGTGGAGCACTTCCGCGAAGGCATGATGGCCGCAGGTTTCGACATCAAACCCACGCAGTCGGCCATCTGCGCCGTGATGCTCTACGACGCCAAGCTGTCGCAGGACTTCGCCGCCCGGTTGCAGGACGAAGGGGTTTTCGTGACGGGCTTCTACTATCCGGTCGTGCCGAAGGGTCAGGCCCGCATCCGCGTGCAGGTCTCCGCAGGCCACACGACCGAACAGCTCGACCGCTGCATCGCCGCCTTCATCAAGGTCGGCAAAGAATTGAATGTCATCAAATAAAACCCTCAAGCCTATGCCGAAAACATCCTTAGACGCGATCGACCGCAAAATCCTCAAATACCTGATCAAGAACGCCCGCATGCCCTTTCTTGAGATCGCCCGCGAATGCGGCATCTCAGGCGCCGCGATCCATCAGCGCATCCGCAAGCTCGACGATTCGGGCGTGATTCTGGGCAGCCGGCTGATCGTCGATCCCAAAATGATGGGCTTCGACGTCTGCGCCCACATCAGCATCACGCTCAAGGACCCGCAGCTGCTCAAGCAAACCGTGGAACAGCTCAAGGAGATTCCCGAAATCGTGGAGGCGCACTTCATCACCGGTTCGGGCAATATCCTCGTGAAGCTCTACTGCGTGGACAACGAGCACCTCATGCGCACGATTTTCGACGGCATCCTGCGCATTCAGGGCGTCTCCTCGACCGAGACCCAGATCTCGCTGCAGGAAGCGTTCCAGCGGCAGGTGAACATCGATTTTATCGAGGAATAGCATCCGGCGGAGAATCATCCGCCCTCCCCGCACGACGGAGACCCGATGGGGTCTCCGTTTTTTCATGCCTGCGAGGGAAAGGGTGCAACCCGATTCGTTATCACATCCCGGAAAAACCCGCCGGTCCCTGATCTTCCGGACCTGCCGGGCACCAGAACCGACACCCTGCAATATACCCCGAAAACCGCCCGCCTCCAGCCAAACGCCTAACCTGCCGGCACAAAAGGAAAGCGCCCCGCCTGAAAACAGGCGGGGCACCCCGGCAAACAATTGTTTAACTGATGATTATCCCGGAAGCCTATTCGGCGGACGAAGCCGGTGCTTCCGATGCGGAGGAGGAGTTACCCTCACTTGACCCTTCACTCTCAACCTTACTCTCCTCCTTTGCGGATTCTCCGGCAGTCGAATCCGTCTTTTCCGCATCGTCAGCCGCCGATTTCTCCTGCGTGTCGGCAGCCGGAGCCGCAGCTTCGGTCGCCTCTCTCTTTTCGGGCTGCTGGGCGCAAGCCATCGCTCCGCCAGCCATCAGCAGCAAAGCTGCCATCGTTACAATTGTCTTTTTCATCGCTTTTAAAATTAAAAGGTTCCTTTTCACTTCTTCGGTTCGGATATGTCTCGCCAACCGTTCTGATAAAATGGAGTTCAAGCGGCGTGCCATCCGGATAAAAAACGGCAAACCGCTGATAGACAGCGGTCGGCAAGGCACGCCGGAATCGTCCGGAGTGTGGAAAGGTGTGGAATCGCGCTACAAAGTGTGGAAATAATCCACACCCGGCGGCTATTCGATGCCGTAAAGATGCAACTTGTTGTAGAGGGTCTTGCGGTCGATGCCGAGCAGTTTGGCTGCCTGCGACTTGTTGCCCCCGGCCATCGCCAGCGCGCGCCGGATCTGCTCCTCCTCGCCGGCCGGATTGCGCAGCGGCACCGCAGGAGTTTCGGGGGCCTCGGACAACTCGGCGGGCAGTTCGCGGCAGGTGATGTAATCCCCCGTGCAGAGCAGCGTCGCGGACATCACCGCGTTCTTCATCTGCCGCAGGTTTCCGGGCCAGTCGTAGCGGGTCATGGCCGCGGCGGCCTGCGGGTCGAAGCCCACGATCCGCTTGTCCAGCTCCCGGTTCGCCGCATCGAGAAAGAAGTCGGCGAAAAGCATGATGTCCCCGCGCATCTGCCGCAGTTCGGGCATGCGGAGCGTGAATTCGTTGATGCGGTGATAGAGATCGGCGCGGAACGCGCCGCGCGCGATGGCGGCTTCGAGGTCCTCGTTCGTCGCGGCGATCAGCCGGATATCGACCGGAATTTCGCGGCTGCCGCCCACGGGACGGATGCGCCGCTCCTGCAGGGCGCGGAGCAGCTGCACCTGCGTTTCATAGGTCAGGTTGCCGACCTCGTCCAAAAAGAGCGTGCCGCCGTTCGCGGCTTCGAAGGCGCCCGTCTTGTCGCCCACGGCTCCCGTAAACGAACCCTTGACGTGGCCGAAAAACTCCGAGGCGGCCAGTTCGCGCGGAACGGCGCCGCAGTCCACGGCCACGAAAGGCTTCCCGGCACGCCTGCTTTCGCGGTGAATCAGCTGGGCCACATGCTCCTTGCCCGTGCCGCTGGCGCCGTTCACCAGCACCGACATATTGGTCGGCGCAACGAGCCGGACATATTCGTAAAGCCGCTGCGCGGCATCGCTGCGGCCCTCGATGTAATTGGGACGCTCCTCCCGCGGTTTCTTCGCCGAAGCGGCGGGAACGGGAGGCTTCTCACTGCCGGCAGCCGGGACGTCGAGCGCTTCGCGGATCTTTTTCAGCAGTTCGTCGGGATTGACCGGCTTGGCCACGTAATCCCGCGCGCCCAGCTTCATGCAGCGCACGGCGTTCTGTATCTCGGCGTAGCTCGTCATCACGATCACCGGAATCTCCATATGCTGCCCGGACATCCACTGCAGCAGGGCAATGCCGTCCTCGTCGGGCAGGCGCATATCGCTCAGCACGAGCGAGAATCCGCCCTCCGCGAGCGCCGTACGGGCCGCCGCGACGCTCGCCGCCGTCTCGGTCCGGAAGCCCTTTTTCGAGAGCCACGTCTTGAGCATCAGGGCGAAGGTGATATCGTCGTCTATGATTAAAATCCGTTCCATACTCAGGGCAAAGATACCTTTTTTTGCGCTTCCGCGACAATCGCGCGGATATTTTCCGCCGCCGCGCCGATCTCGCCGCGCAGGGCGTCGGTCAGCGGCCCCTCCCAGCTCTCGGCCGTGCGCAGCGTCGCAGCGACTCCGGCCGCCCCCAGCATCGTGAAGATCGGCAGCATCTTGTGCGCCACGGCTTTCAGCGCGGCGACGTCGCCGCTTTCGAGCGCCCGTTCGAGCAGCCGGCAATTCGCGGCGCTCTGTTCGGCGAAGGATTCCAGAATCCCGCGCGCCGCTTCCGCATCGTCGCCCGCATAGGCCGTCAGGGGGCCGAAATTCACACCGCCCTCCGAAACCTCCGGCGCATTGTCCGCCGCACCGTCCGCTCCCCTCTTGCCGACATGCCTCCCCGCACTGACGGGTTCTCCCGCGCCGACGACAATTCCCGCAGCGCCGCTCTTCTCCGCGCCTTCCGCATCCTCTGCGCTTCGGGCCTTTCCCGCGCCGCAAACGGCGTCCAGCACGGCAATCAGCTCGTTGGCCGTAAACGGCTTGCGCAGGCACCCCGCGAAGCCGCGGTCCGAGAAATCCCCGGCTTCCAACTCCCCGCGTGCCGAAACCGCCACCACGGGAAGCGCGGGATTCACGCCGCGCACCGCCGCAAGGACGCTGAAACCGTCGGCCGACGGCATCTGTATATCGGTCAGCACCACGTCGAAGCCGCCGTCCGCGACCAGTTTCGCGGCATATTCGGGGTACTGACAGCACTCGGCTCCGACACCCGCCTGACGGCACATCGCGGCGGTCATTTCGAGCTGCAGAGGATCGTCGTCGATCAGCAGCGCCTTCACGCCGCCACGCACCGCCGGCACGCACGCTTCCGCAGGCCGCAGTTTGCGGCCCTCTCCGCCCGAAACGGGTCCCACCGGGATCGAAACGATGAATTTGCTCCCTTCGCCCAAACGGCTTTCGAGCGATATGGTCCCCTTCAGCAGTTTCACGAGCCGATCGACGATCGACAGCCCCAGTCCGAATCCATCGACGCCCTGCGCCGAGCGCAGACGCACGAATTCCTGAAAAATCCGCTCCTTCTCTTCGCGTCCGATGCCGCGTCCCGTATCGCGGACCGAGAAGACGAGCCGGCCCTGCACCACATCGACACGGATCGTCACCGAGCCTTCGTCAGTAAATTTCAGCGCGTTGGAGATCAGGTTGTCGGCGATCTGCCGGATACGGAACGGATCGCCCGCCACCTCGCGCCCGGCCGCCGGTTCGACGTCGAGCGTCAGCCCGATGCCCTTCGCCCCGGCCTGCGCCGCAAATCCGGCGCGGATCGTTTCGAACAGCTGCGCCGGGCAGAACGCGACCTTATCGACGTCCACCTTGTTGATATCGAGGCGGTAGAAGTCCAGCAGGCTGTTCACCAGCGCCAGCAGATGTTCCGACGACTCCTTCATGTTATGCAGGTACAGCTCCTCGCGCTTGTCGCCGGTCAGGCGCGAAAGCAGGTCGATATAGCCCATCACCGAACCCAGCGGCGCCTTGATGTCGTGCGTGATGGCCAGCATCAGCTTCTCGCGCGCCGCCAGCAGCGCTTCGTTGTCGCGGTTGGCCCGCTCCAGCGCCCGCCGGTAGCGGTTGCTGCGGTTGATGTCGCGCCACAGGATGCCGACGAACAGCAGCATGAGCACCACGGCCGCGACGGCGATCACGCCCAGCGTCAGCGACGAACGGCGGCGGATGGCCTCCGTCTGCTCGAAGCGGTTCATCAGAAAAGCCGTATCCTCGGCTTCGAAATCCATGATAAGGCGGTATATCTTCGTGTTCACCAGCTCGTTGCTGTACCGCAGGCGCATCCCTTCGTTCCACGCCCGGTCGTAGATGCCGATGCGGTCGCTGGTCACCCGGTCCTGCAGCGTCCGCAGCACCACCGCGATCGTATCCTTCACCTCCGGCGCAGGCAGCGAATCCACGACCCGTTCGTGACGGGAAATGATCATCCCGGCCTCCTCCTTCGGCGGGCTGAACAGGTCGGCGAAGCGGCGGAAGAACTTGCGCTTGCGCCGCGGGACGGTCACCGTATCCTGCACGACCACGCGCGAAGCGACGGTGTCCGCCGCCCGTACGACGACGCTGTCCCCGTGCGCCGCGCTGTCCGCCGGACCGATCAGCTCGCGGATATTCTTGTCCAGCAGGCTGGACGTGGCGGCCGAACGGATCGTCCGCCGCAGGCTCATCGTCCGCCGCTCCTTGTCGGCCAAAAGACGCACGATGCTGTCCAGACGCATCGTCTGCAGCGAATCCTCCGCAGCGGTCAGCCCCCGCAGCGAGTCGATCAGGCCGCGCACGGTGCGCAGTTCGCGTTTGTAGCGGGACTCGTAGGACTGGTATCCGGCGATCATCAGCTGGCCGTAACTCTCGGCCTGATAAAGATGGTAGAGCGCCTGTCCCGCGACGCTGCGTTTGGTATGGAGCAGGGAATAGCTGCCGTCGGGAGTCGAAAAACGCACCACCGTCCGGTAGACATAGCCTACCGAAAGGACGCAGACCGCGATCAGGATCGCATATCCCGCGAAAATCTTGGTTTTGACGAATTTCGACTCTTTCATGCCTTCAAAGACAAAGGATGCGGAGCGACATTCGGCGGAAATCTACGTTTGCACACTCCCCGATCGCCGGACCCTTCCGGACAAAGATACGAAAAACCCGCGAATCCGGAATCTCTTTCGTTCCCGGATCGCAAATCCGTCCCGCCCCGAAAACAAACCGGGCCGTACGACGTCGTACGGCCCGGTATTTTCAGCGATCGCGGTGCGGACTAGTACTTGTACCGAATCCACTTGTAAAGCTCCTTGAACGTCGGCTTTTTGCCGTACATGAAGATTCCCACGCGGTAGATCTTGGCCGCCAGCCACACCATCGCGGTAAACGAGGCGTAAAGGATCGCCAGCGAAAGGATCACCTCCCAGAGGGGAATGCCGTACGGAATACGCGCCATCATCACCACGGGCGAGGTGAAAGGGATCATCGAGAACCAGAAGGCCATCTGTGAATTGGGGTCGTTGATGACGGTTATCATCACCAGCAGGGCGAGGATGATCGGAATGGTGATCGGCGTCTGCAGCTGCTGGGCGTCCTGAATGCTGTCCACGGCCGAACCCACGGCGG
This sequence comes from Alistipes sp. HGB5, assembly GCF_000183485.2. Taxonomy (NCBI): domain Bacteria; kingdom Pseudomonadati; phylum Bacteroidota; class Bacteroidia; order Bacteroidales; family Rikenellaceae; genus Alistipes; species Alistipes sp. HGB5. Next base: position 26,870 of record NZ_AENZ01000064.1, read on the forward strand.
CGAACATCGCCGAGTAGAAGAGGTATCCGCCGAAGACGAACAGCAGCAGGTAGGCGAAGATACGGAGGATATAGCCGAAATCGGTCACGGCGGCCATCACCTGCAGCATCTCCGGATTCATGTCTATCGACGCCGCGGCGTCGGGAACCCCGTGCTGCATGGCCTGCACCCCGGCCAGCACGTCGGCCGGCATCATGTGCACCGCCACGGCCGCGCCGACGGCGCAGAGCACGCCCCAGATCAGCACCTGCACCACGGCCACCGAAGCCACGCCGAGTATCTTGCCCAGCATCAGGTCGAAGGGCCGCACCGACGACACCATCACCTCCAGCACGCGGCTGTTCTTCTCCTCGATGACCGACTGCATGACCATCGAACCGTAAATGAGCAGGAACATGTAGAGGATCATGCCCAGCACGAACCCGACGCCGGTGGCGATGACCGACGACTTGGCCTGCGACTCCTCCTCCTGCGACTCGTCGTTGCGGAAGGTCTGCATGCCGACCGTGGTCTTCACCTCCTGCAGGATCTGCGAGAGGTTCTCGATGTTGTACGACTTGAGTTTTTCGGCCTCGATGATCTCTTCGAGCTGCCCCGTGATATTGCTCTCGACCGTCAGCGACGACGACGAATTGACGTAAAGCTTCACGTTGTTGGGGTTGGTGAGGATGTCCGAGCCGATATAGAGCACGCCGAACTTGTCGGTCAGCTCCTTGCGGGCCGCATCGGTCGAGAGGTCCGTAGTCTGGAAGACCAGCTCTTCGCCGCTCTGCAGCTTCGGAGCGACCAGCCCGCTTTCGTCGATGACGGCGATCTGCTTCTCGTCGCCGCGCGAATACTTCATGATGAGCATCGGGGCGAACATCAGGCCGATCATCAGCAGGGGCATGAGCAGCGTGGTGATGATGAAGGATTTTTTGCGGACGCGCTCGTTGAATTCGCGCCCTATGATAATGCTGACTTGTGACATGATCGTATCGTTTTAAAGGTTTCCGTTTACGGCGCGGATGAAAATATCGTTCATCGAGGGAATGATCTCCTGAAACGAGCGCAGTTCGACGGCGTCGTTCACCGCGGCGATCACTCCGCGCACCTCTTCGTCGCGCTCGACGTGCAGTTTGAGCGAGGTGTAGACCGCCTGCGCCTGCGAGCCTTCCAGAATCTCGCAACGACCGTCGACGGCATTGCGCAGCGCCTGTTCGTCGCCGCGGTAGAACACTTCGAAGATGTTGCTTCCATGACGGCGGCGAATGTCGTCCACACGGCCCGAAAGGATATTGCGAGACTTGTTTATCAGCGTGATATGGTCGCAGATCTCCTCGACGGACGACATGTTGTGCGTCGAGAAGATGATCGTCGCCCCCTTGTCGCGCAGCGCCAGTATCTCGTCCTTCAGCAGGTTGGCGTTGATCGGGTCGAAACCCGAAAAAGGCTCGTCGAAGATCAGCAGTTCGGGTTCGTGCAGCACCGTGACGATGAACTGCACCTTCTGGGCCATGCCCTTCGACAACTCCTCGATCTTTTTGTCCCACCAGTCCTGAATGCCGAACTTCACGAACCACTGCTTGAGCCGTACGACGGCCTCGCGGCGCGAAAGGCCCTTCAGCCGGGCGAAAAAGACGGCCTGTTCGCCGACCTTCATCTTCTTGTAAAGTCCGCGCTCCTCAGGCAGGTAGCCGATGCGATAAACGTCCTCAGGCGAAATTTCGCGGCCGCCGAACATCACACGACCGCTGTCGGGCGCCGTAATGCGGTTGATGATGCGGATCAGGGTCGTCTTTCCGGCGCCGTTGGGACCGAGCAGGCCGTATACCGAACCCTTGGGAATGGCAAGCGATACGTCGTCGAGGGCCTTGTGCCCGGCGTACTGCTTGGTGACATGTTCTACTGTAAGTAAATCCATAGTCGCTGCGAGTTATTTTTGGGGTTTGTTCGGCGACAAATATAACAACAAATTTTGAATATCAAAAAATATTTATCGTTTTTCGATAATTCACATCCGCCGCATATCCGACCGCCACAAGGCGGCGGACCGGAGAGACCGGCCGTCCCCTCTGTAAAAGAAATCCCTATAAAAAAAGGCGGCCGGGAGTCCCGGCCGCCTTCGATCGCAGGATGTTTCATCCCGCCGGACGATACCCTACCAGACGATCACGCGCTCCTGTTCGGGCATGAACATGGCCCCGTCGGTAATGTCGAACGCATCGTAGAACGTCTGCAGGTTGCGCAACGTGGCGTTCACGCGCCACTTGCCCAGCGAGTGCACGTCGATCTTGGTGAGACGGGCGATCTCCTCGTCGCGGATGTTCTGTGCCCACAAGGCCGCATAGGCCAGATAGAAACGCTGGTCGGCCGTGAAGTTGTCGATCGGCGCAGGCTCCGTGCCGTTCAGCGAGTTGTGGAACGCCGTGTACGCCACGCGCAGGCCGCCCTGATCGGCGATGTTCTCGCCCAGACTGAGCGAACCGTTGGCCATGACGGCGGGCTGGCCCTCCTTGGCGGGCAGCACCTCGATCGCGTCGAACTGTTTCACGAGAATATCGGTCTTGGCCTTGAACGCCTCGGCATCCGCCTCGGTCCACCAGTTGTTCATGTTGCCGTCCTTGTCGAAGTTGCGGCCCTGATCGTCGAATCCGTGGGTCATCTCGTGGCCGATGACCACGCCGATGGCACCGTAATTCACCGCGTCGTCGGCGTCGGGGTTGTAGAACGGCGGCTGGAGAATGGCGGCCGGGAAGCAGATTTCGTTGGTCGTGGGGTTGTAGTAGGCGTTCACCGTCTGGGGCGACATGTGCCATTTCTCCTTATCCACGGGCTTGCCGAGTTCCGAGATATTGTCGGCCGTATACCAGCGGTTGGCATTGACGATGTTCTCCCAATAGCTCTTCGAGGGGTCGATCTCCAGCGTCGAATAGTCCTTCCACTTGTCGGGATAGCCGATCTTCACCGTAAAGGCGGCCAGCTTCTCCTGCGCCTTGGCCTTGGTGGCGTCCGACATCCAGTCGAGCGCCGCGATGTGCTGGCCGAGCGCCGTCTGCAGGTTCTTCACCAGCGTCAGCATGCGCTCCTTGTCCTTGGCGGGGAAGTATTTGGCGACGTACATCTCGCCGACAGCCTCCGACAGCGTGCCGTTGGGCACCGACATCGCGCGCTTCCAGCGGGGTTTCATCTCCTGCTGGCCCGACATCACCTTGCCGTAGAAGTCGAACGACGCCTGCTGGAAGTCGTCGCTCAGGTAGGGTGCCGCAGCGTCGATATACTGCGCCGCGAGGTAGTAGCGGATATCCTCCAGCGGGGCGTTTTTCAGCAGGTCGTTGGCGTTGGCGACGGCCGACGGCGTGGTGACGATGATCGTCTCGAAGTCGCCGATGCCCATGGCCTTATAGTAGGCCTCCCAGTCTATGGCGTCGTAAGTCTTCTCGAAATCGGCCTTCGCCGTGGGGTTGTACTGCGCGGGAATATTGCGCAGCTCGACGTTCGACCACGACTTCTCGGCCAGCTTCGTCTCGACGTTCATCACGCCGGCGACCGCCTTTTCGACGTCGGCTTCGGGAATGCCCGCAAAACGGAATATCCTGCCCAGATACTCCTTGTAGCCCTTGCGGATATGCTCATTCTCAGGATCGAGGTAGTAGTCGCGGTTGCCCATCGTCAGCCCCGACTGCGAGATATAGAGGGCGTTGATGTCGCTGTTCATCAGATCGGCCTGCACGCCCACGCCGAAGAACGGATTGGCTACCGTCGTGTGGAGTTTGGCCACGATGCCGGTCAGTTGCCCGCGGTCCCCGACGGAGAGAATCTCCCCGACGGCGCTCTTCAGCGGCGCGGCGCCCTCGGCGTTCAGACGCGTCGAATCGAGACCCATCTTGTAGAGGTCCGAAATCTTCTGCTCGACGCTTCCCGGCGCGGCGCTGATCTTGGTCATCTCCGAGAAAAGCTCGTTGATGCGCTTCTCGTTGTTGTCGCGCAGCACGTCGAACGAGCCGTAACGCGAATATTCGGGCTTCAGCGGGTTGTTCTTCTGCCAGCCGCCCGTGGCGTACTGATAAAAATCGGCGTCGGGAGCGACCGAAAGGTCGAAATTGGCCATGTCGATAGCCGGCGTCTTGGATGTATTCTGACAACTTGCCATACAAGCTACTGTTGCTGCAAAAATGAAAATCTTTTTCATAGGTTCGGGTTTTTAGTGACGACAGGGGTGTCCGTACTTGCCGGAGCACCCCTGTCTGTTCGTATCTTGTTCGGAAGCCCGGCTTATTTGCGGATGGCCGCAACGCCCGGAAGCTCTTTGCCCTCCATGTACTCCAGCAGGGCGCCGCCGCCCGTCGAGACATAGGAAACCTTGTCGGCCAGCCCGAACTTGTTGATGCAGGCTACCGAGTCGCCGCCGCCGATGAGCGAGTAGGCGCCCTTCGAAGTGGCTTCGGCGATCGCTTCGGCCACGGCGCGCGAACCGGTCGCGAATTTGTCGATCTCGAACACGCCCACGGGACCGTTCCAGAGGATCGTCTTGCACTTGAGAATCTCCTCGCGGAAGACCTTCTTGCCCTCGTCGGCGATGTCCACGCCTTCCCAGCCGTCGGGAATGTTGTTGGCCGGAGCGACGTTCGTATTGGCGTCGGCCGAGAATGCGTCGGCGATCAGCGCGTCGGGCGACATCACGACCTTCACGCCCTTCTCCTTGGCCTTGGCCAGAATGTCGAGCGCCGTCTGGAACTGATCCGGCTCGCAGATCGAGTTGCCGACCTTGCCGCCCTCCGCAGCCGCGAAGGTATAGGTCATGCCGCCGCCCAGCACCAGCACGTCGACCTTTTCGAGCAGGTTCTCGATGATGGTGATCTTGGTCGAAACCTTCGAACCGCCCAGAATGGCGCAGAACGGACGCTCCGGATTGAGCATGATGCCGTCGATGGCCTTCAGCTCGTTCTCCATCACGTAGCCGAACATCTTGTCGTTGGGGAAATAGTCGGCGATCAGGGCCGTCGAAGCGTGTGCGCGGTGCGCCGTGCCGAACGCGTCGTTGATGTAGCAGTCGGCATACGATGCGAGCTTCTTGACGAACTCCTTCTGCGGACCCTCCTTCAGCGCCTTCTTGGCGGCCTTCTTCTCCTCGTCGGTGGCGTCTTCGGCCAGACCGCGGGGCTTGCCCTCCTCCTCGGCGTAGAAACGCAGGTTCTCCAGCAGCATCACCTCGCCGGGCTTGAGGTTCTTGGCCATCTCGGCGGCCTTCTCGCCCATGCAGTCGCCGGCGAACATCACCTTCACGCCCAGACGCTTCTCGATGGCGGGAACGATCTGCTCCAGCGAGAACTTGGGATCGGGATTCTTCTTGGGACGTCCCAGATGCGACATCAGGATCACCGAACCGCCCTTTTCAAGCACTTTCTTGATCGTGGGGATCGCCGCACGGATACGGGTGTCGTCCGTCACCTCGCCCTTTTCGTTGAGGGGCACATTGAAATCCACGCGGATGATTGCGCGCTTGCCTTTGAAATCGTAATTGTCGATTGCGAACATAGCTCTTTGATTTTGAATTATTTTGATGAATTGATCTTTCAGTTCCTTATTCCGGGGCAAATTTATGAAAATATTTTAGAAATCTGTTATTCCGATAACAGAAAAAATGATGCGGAACCGGGTCCGGAAGGCCGGAAATCCTTCCGCCGGCGCTTCGCCGGCAGGGGCCGCTCCACCCCGCGGGCCGTCAATAGAAGGTTCCTTTCGGGGCGAAGATCGCATAGCCGAAGTTGAACGTCAGGTACATGTTCTTCCAGTTGCGCAGGTCGTATTTGGTGAGCGCGAGACTCACCGGACCGATCGGGGTGTGATAGACCAGCGACGCCTCGGCGATATAGTGCCAGCGTTCGTCCGCGGTCGTGCTCCGCGATCCGGGCACATAGGCGCGTTTGGCGCGGAACATCGCATAGAAACCCGTGCGGAAGAAGAAGTTGGGCATCAGGTCGAAGGTCGGCATCACGCCGCCCGCGACGAAACGCTTGCCCCGGAAGTCGGGCATGTAGATCATCTGCGCATGCGAAACCGGCGTATAGGCAGGCATCGACATCAGCGTCGCGCCTCCCGTGGTGAATTCGGGATGGTTGGTAATCACGCCGTCGACGTTGACACCCAGCGAGAACCACCCCGTGCCGGGCATGTCGAAATACTTGTCCCACGTGAAACGCGCCCCGACCCACTGGCGGGTGGTCCGCGACAGGAACCGGTCGGCATTGAAAGGCTCGTACTTGTCGCGGCCCGTCACGAAAATGCCCGAAAGCCGCATGTCGGAGCCTTTGCGCGGATAGAGGAACTTGTCGAGGGTGTTGCGGGCCAGCTCGGCCTTGAGACCGAAGAACGAATAGCGCGAATGGTCGGTGTCGTCGGCGAAAAGCACGTCGGAATCGTATCTGTAATTGATGTGTCCGCCGTTGGCGCGGAGCAGGAAGACCCCGCGGTGGGCGAGGGGCATGCCGGCGGCCACCGAGAAGAAGCTCTCGCTGTTCTTGACCTGCTGGGTGTTGTCGATCTTGGTGAGGTTGCCGAAGGCGCCGTGCCGGAAGTTGCGCACCGCGAAATTATAGGAGTAGTCGAGGAACACCGGCTTCCACATGTAGAAATCCGTACGTCCGCCGATCGCGCCCCACGTATAGATCGGCCCCAGATAGAGATCGGCGCCCAGCTGCTGGCCCACGCGGCCGATCGTCTCGTAGTTGACGCCGATATAGGCTTGGTTGAAGGCCGTGGAGGAGATGTTGCCGCCGATGGTCAGTTTGAAGTTTGGCTTGGTGTGGAACTGCGCGGCGAACGAATAGCTCCCCCGGAGCGAGTCGTAGCGCACATGCGGGAAATCCATCGTGAAATCGCCGCCGGCGAGCACCGCATACAAGTTGTCGCGCAGCTCTTCGAATCCCATCGGACGCTGGCGTCCGGGCGTGCGCCGGTCCACCTTCACGAAGTCGCGAATGTAAGACTCCGGCGCTTCGGCCAGTCCCTCCAGCTTATAGTCGCTGAACCACAGCGGCGGCCATTTGGCACGGAACTCCTCGCGTCGCTCGGCGTAACGTTCGGGCGACCAGCGTTCGGAAACGCGTTCCAGTATCTGCGGCATGGCCGCCGTCGCATCGGCATAGCCGGCGTCCATGATCGCCACGGCGCTGTTGAAATCGAGCATGTTGACATCCACGGCGCGGCGCACCGTCACGCTGCGCCCTTTGGGCAGGTCGTAGTCGGTGTCGTGCATCGCCAGCATGAAAGCCTGATCGAGGATGCTGCTGTTTTCGCTCGGCGGGGCGTTTCCCGCGGTGCAGATACTGCCCACGATCAGATCGGGGCGGAATCCCACGTCGAGGGGCCGCCACGGAAAGTTATCGTAGATGCCGCCGTCGTAGAGCAGCATCGAATCCTTCTTCATCGGTTTGAAAACCAGCGGAATGGACATCGACGAACGCACCGCTTCGCTCAGGTCGCCGTTGCGCATCACCACGGGTTCGCGGGCGTTCATGTCGCTCGAAACGCACAGGAAAGGCACCATCAGGCGGTCGAAATCGCCCTCGGCGGCTGCCGTCGCCGGCGCGAAAAGCTCCGTCAGCGCCATGTCGATCGGCGTCGAGGAGAGCAGGTTCGTCACCCGGAACCGCTTGCCGGCGCCTCCCACGTTCATACGCACGCTCAGAAACGCCGGATTGTGCCCGATCTGCCGGTAATAGGGAGTATAGCGGGGGTCGATGCGCCCCGAAACCCAGTCCTTGACCACACCCGACGCGACGATCTCGCGCATCTCGGCGGGCGAATAGCCCGCGGCGTACATCGCGGCGATGATCGAACCCATCGAGGTTCCGGCCACGTAGTCGATCGGCACGCCGTTCTCTTCGAGCGCCTCCAAAACGCCGATATGGTAAAGCCCCTTTGCGCCACCGCCGCTCATCACGACGCCCACCGTACGGGGCCGCGCAGCCGGAGTCTCCGGATTCTGCGCCCCGGCAGCCCCTGCGACCAGCAGCAGCACCGAGATAAATGAGAGGGTTTTACGCAACATATCTCAATTTTTTTATAACTTTGCACGTTATACGACTGGTAAAAGTAGGGAAAAAGCGTAAACAAACAAAATATGACCGACAAAATCAATGAACTCCTCCGACGTGTCGAAGAGTTCAAACCCAAGGCAGCGGCCGAGATCGAGGAATTCCGCATCAAAATCCTCGGCAAGAAAGGCGAACTGAACGCCCTGATGGAAGATTTCAAAACGGTGGCTCCGGAACTCAAACGCGAGCTCGGCCAGCAGCTCAACAAACTCAAAACCACGGCGCTCGACCGCATCAACAGCCTGCGCGAACAGCTGCAGGAAGCAGCCTCCGACGACGGCGCCGCAACCGAAGACATGACCCGCCCCGGCTCGGCCGAACAACTCGGTTCGCGCCATCCGATTTCGCTGGTCAAGAACCAGATCGTCGAGGTCTTCTCGCGGCTGGGCTACACCGTCGCCGACGGTCCCGAAATCGAGGACGACTGGCACGTCTTCTCGGCGCTAAACTTCCCGCCCGAACACCCGGCGCGCGACATGCAGGACACCTTCTTCATCGAGAAGAATCCCGACATCCTGCTGCGCACGCACACCTCGTCGATTCAGGTGCGCACCATGGAGCACCAGAAGCCGCCCATCCGCGTCATCTGCCCCGGCCGCGTCTTCCGCAACGAAGCCATCTCCTACCGCGCGCACTGCATCTTCCACCAGATCGAAGGACTCTACATCGACGAAGGAGTCTCGTTCGCCGACATGAAGCAGTCGCTGCTCTACTTCGCCAAGGAGGTCTTCGGCGAACAGACCGTCATCCGCATGCGTCCCTCGTACTTCCCCTTCACCGAGCCTTCGGCCGAGGTGGACGTGTCGTGCAACCTCTGCGGCGGCAAGGGCTGTCCGGTCTGCAAGGGCACGGGCTGGCTCGAAATCATGGGCTGCGGCATGGTCGATCCCAACGTACTGAAAGCAAACAATATAGACCCCGAAAAATATTCGGGATTCGCCTTCGGCATGGGTATTGAGCGCATCGCAATGCTCAAATACGGCGTGAAGGACCTGCGTCTCTATTTCGAAAACGACGTGCGGTTCCTCCACCAGTTCGACACGGCACTCTAAAACCGCGATCCATGAAACGTCTGACAGCGACAACGGCACTCTGCGTACTCTTCTGCACGGCTTTCGCCGCGGGGAAGGGTCCCGCCGCGACCGTACTCGGCGGTTACCCCGATTCGCTGCGCAGCGTCTGGCTCTATACCGAGGGCATCAAACAGAATACCATTTTTCACGATACGGTCCGGGCGCGGGAATTTCTCACCGAAGCGATCCGCGCTGATTCGACCTACGCGCCGGCCTATTACGAAATGGCGACCAACGGCATGTACTCCACGCCCGACGAGGCGGTGGAGCTGGCCCGCCGCGCCTACCGGCTCGACACGACGAACAAATGGTATCACCAGTTCCTCGGACAGGCCCTGATCTTCGCCCAGCGTTACCCCGAAGCCCTCGGCGTCTACAAGCGCCTGCGCGCCGCAGATCCGCAGAACCCCGACAACTACCGGCTTCTGGCGGCGCTCTACGAGCAGGTCCAGCAGCCCTATTCGGCCATCGCCACGCTCGACTCGGCGGAACTCCGCTTCGGGCGCATCCCGATGCTGAGCGCGATGAAACGCCAACTGCTGATCTCCACGCGGCAGCTGGACAAAGCCGTCGACGAGGCCAAGGCCATGGTCGAAGCCGCCCCCTACGAAGCGCAGCACCATGTGGTGCTGGCCGACCTCTATGCGATTCTGAACAAGGACTCGCTGGCCATGGCGGAGTACGACCGCGCCATGCAGATCGACTCGACCGACGTCGCCACGCTGATGTCGCTGGCCGACTACTACAACGGCCGCCGCGATTACCGGTCGGTACTCAACGTCACCCAGCGGCTCTTCGACTCGGACCAGATGCCGCTCGACGCCAAGATCAAACGCTTCGAGCAGCTCACCTCCGACATGCGGTTCTACCGCGAATACTACATCCAGCTCAACGCGCTGGCCTCGACGCTGGCCGTGCGCTATCCGCAGGACCGGCGCGTGGTGGAACTCTACGCCAAGCACCTGATCGCCTCAGGCGAACTGGAGCAGGCGCTGGCGCTCTACAAACTCCACCTCGACGACCAGCCGCCCGTCGAAAGCTACTACCGGTCGGTGATCGACATCGAGAGCTATCTCCAGCATCCCGACTCGGCGGCCCTCTACATCAACCGGGCGCTGGAGCTTTTCCCCGGAGAGATCGACTTCCAGCTCTCGAAAGGCCACGTGCTGAATTACACCAAAGAGTACGACAAAGCGATAAAAGCCTATCAGCAGTCGCTCCGTTACGCCCGCACCGATTCGCTGCGCGGCGCGATCTGGGGGCTGATCGGCGACACATGGCACCAGAAAGCCGCGGCGGGGGAGTCCGGCGACGAAGAGGATTTCGTGCTCATCAGCCGCAAGGGTTCGTTCCGTTCGGCCATGAAGCAGTGCTACAAAGCCTATGACAGGAGCCTGCGCTACGATCCCGACAACGCCATGGTGCTGAACAACTACGCCTATTTCCTCTCGCTTGAGGAGCGCGATCTGGAAAAGGCGCTCGCCATGGCCAGCCGCGCCACGGCCCTCACGGACAACAACCCCACCTACCTCGACACCCACGCTTGGGTGCTCTTCAAACTGGGACGTGTGGACGAAGCCCGGAAAATCATGCAGCAGGCCGTCGCCCTCGACGCACAGGAAAGCGCCGCGCTGCTGGTCCACTACGGCGACATACTGAAGGCGCTGGGCGAGAATTTCATGGCCGAGATATACTGGCGCAAAGCCCTCGAAAAGGGCTACGACGCCGGGCGCATCGAACGCCGGATAACGGAAAGCAAAGCGAAAAAAGAGTAACCCTGCAAATGCGATGAAGCCGACGAAAAGCTGCATACTGACCCTTTTCCTGCTGTTCGCCGCCCTTGCGGCCTCCGCTCAGGCCGACCGCAAGATCGAACAGCAGAAGCGGGTTATCGCGGCACTGGAGCAGAAAATCGCCGCCGAGGAGCGGGAGATTTCGAAGCTCAAGGAGGGCCGCGCCGCCACCGAGGAGCGCATACGGCGTCTGGCACGCCAGATAGATTCGCGGAACCAGCTGCTCGAAGAGACCGAGAAGCAGGCCCGCCTGCTGCGCGGGGAGATCGACCGCACGGACAGCGTCGCCGGAGACCTCGGCAGATCGCTGGACCGCAACCGTACCCAATACGCCGAAATGGTGCGCGAAGCCTATCGCAACTACCGGCACAACAATTATCTGACCTATATCTTCTCGTCGCGCGACTTCGCCGACATGGCCCGCAAGCTCACCAACCTGCGGGAAGTGGCGTCGATGCGCGAACGCAAACTGCAGGACATCGCGGCGCTCTCGAAGCAGGTCGCCGAGGAGAAGGAGCTGCTCGACCGCCGCAAACGGTCGCTCGACTCGGTAACGCTCAAACTGAAAGCCCAGAAACAGAAGCTCGAACGCGACGCCCGCAACGCCCGCACCAGCATCCGGCAGCTCTCCCAGAAGGAGAAAACGGCCCTCCAGCGCAAAATATCGCAGGAGCAGCAGCTCGACGTGGCCATCGGCGAACTGCGCAAACTGACCAAGGGCAACAAGGAGGGCGATTCGTTCTCGACCAAGACCACGGGCCTGCGGCTTCCCGTCACGGCGGGCCGCGTGAAGCGCTACAAGGAGAACATGGCCGAAATCACGGGTCCCAAGGGGGCGCACGTCATTTCGATCTACGACGGCAAGGTCGTGGACGTCAAGCGCAACCGCATAACCAACAAATACGACGTTTACGTGGCTCACGGCGAATATATAACCTCCTATGCCAACATGGGGTCGATCTGCGTCGAGAAGGGCCAGAAAGTGGCCAGAAACGCACAGTTGGGCACCATCGGTTCGGCGGTGAACATCATGACCATGGAAACGGAGTACAAACTCGTCTTCGGCATCTATCCGCCGAATCCGGGCCAGAAGCTCCGTGCCGAGAACTGTTTCAAGAAATAACATGAGGACGACATGCGACGGTGCGGTTTCCCGAAACCTGCTGCCGGCATCCGCAGGCAGACACCCGATTCCGGCAGTGGCCGGATCTCCGTCCAGCACCGGAAATCCGTGTCCCCAACGCCGAAAATCTCCGTCCAGCGCCGGAAATCCGCGTCCTCAGCAGCGAAACACCCCGGACGAAGGAGGAAGGACGTAAAATCTGAAAAATACGAAAAAATGGCTGTCAAATATTATACGGACGATTGCAGCTACCGGCTGCCCCAAAAACGGCTGACCGCGGAGTGGCTCCGCCGGGTCGCCGAAGCGGAAGGGTATGAACTGGGCGATGTGAGTTATATCTTCTGTTCGGCGCAGCGGCTGCTGGAGATGAACCGCCAGTACTTGGGGCACGACTATTTCACCGACGTCATCACGTTCGACTACAGCGACCGCAAAGGCGCCCGCGTGATTTCGGGCGACATCTTCATCGACGTCGAAACCGTCGCCGACAACGCCCGGCTGTACGGATTCTCGACGCTTCAGGAGATGCGCAGGGTAGTGGTCCACGGCGTACTGCACCTCTGCGGTCAGGGCGACAAAACCCCCCGCACCAACGCGCAGATGCACCGCAAAGAGGACAAATACCTGAAGTTCTGGGAGGAGCAATAACAGCCGTCTTTTGCGTGCGATTCCGGCAGGGCAGGGCCGAAAAAACGCCCCCAGCCGGAGAACCAAACAAGAATTGAGAACAGAGCAATGATTTTAGAATACGATATTATCGTCATCGGCGGCGGACACGCCGGATGCGAAGCGGCCTCGGCCGCCGCGCGTCTCGGCTCGCGCACGCTGCTGCTTACGATGGATATGACCAAAATGGCCTCGATGTCCTGCAACCCGGCAGTCGGCGGAGTCGCCAAAGGTCAGATTGTCAGAGAGATAGACGCTTTGGGCGGACAAATGGGCCGCATCACGGACCTCACGACCATCCAGTTCCGGATGCTCAACCGTTCGAAGGGCGCCGCCATGTGGAGTCCGCGCGCCCAGTGCGACAAATCGCGCTTCTCGGCCCAATGGCGGCACACGCTCGAAAACACCGTGAACCTCTACATCTGGCAGGATGCGGCGACGGAGCTCCTCTTCGACACCGCCGGGGTCAAACCCCGCATAAAGGGAGTAAGGACCCAAATGGGCATCGAGTTCGCCTGCCGCGCCGTCGTGCTGACTTCGGGAACCTTTCTCGGAGGAATGATGCACTGCGGCACTTCGCACGCCGAAGGGGGCAGGGCGGGGGATGCCGCTTCGCACGGAATCACGGAATCCCTGCGCGCCATAGGATTCGAAACGGGACGCATGAAAACAGGCACTCCGGCGCGTCTCGACGCACGCACGATCGACTTCGAATCGCTCGAACCGCAATACGGCGACGAAAATCCGGACAAGTTCTCTTTTTCACCTGATACACAACCTGTTAAGCATCAACTGCCTTGTTTTCTGGTCTACACTTCGGCCGAGGTGCACGACCTGCTGCGCACCGGTTTCGACCGTTCGCCTCTGTTCAACGGAACGATCAAAGGAATAGGTCCCCGCTACTGTCCCAGCATCGAAGACAAGCTCCGGACCTTTGCCGACAAGGATCAGCACCAGCTCTTTCTGGAGCCCGAAGGCGAGTCGACCAACGAATATTATCTCAACGGATTTTCATCGTCGCTGCCTTGGGACATACAGTGGGAAGCGCTGCACAAAATCCGGGGATTCGAAGATTTGCACATATTCCGCCCCGGTTACGCCATCGAATACGACTATTTTCCGCCTACGCAACTGCACCATTCGCTCGAAACGAAACTCGTTTCCGGCTTGTATTTCGCAGGTCAGGTCAACGGAACGACCGGATACGAAGAGGCCGCGGCGCAGGGACTCATAGCCGGAATCAACGCACACCGGGCGCTGAAAGGGGAAGAAGCCGTGGTATTGCAGCGCGACGAAGCCTACATCGGAGTACTGATCGACGATCTCGTTACCAAAGGCGTGGACGAACCCTACCGCATGTTTACCTCGCGTGCCGAATACCGTATTTTGCTCCGGCAGGACAATGCGGATCTCAGACTTACTCCGATCGGATATAAAATAGGGCTGATTTCACAAAAAAGATACGCCCATTTCACCGAAAAAAAAGCATCCGTAGAATCGCTTATTTCCTTCGCCCGCCGGCAGAGCATCAAAGCAGCCGAAATTAACGACTATTTAGAATCGGTAAATTCGGAACCTTTAACTCAGGGAAGGAAGCTATACGACATACTGATGCGCAATAATGTTACGTTCGAATCCCTCTCGGAAGCACTTCTAAAACTCCGAAAATTCATCTCGGACAACAACATTTCAGCCGAAGCAATCGAAGAAGCCGAAATTCAAATAAAATACAAAGGCTATATAGAACGTGAAAAATTCATCGCAGAAAAGCTTCACAGACTCGAAAACATTCGCATTCCCGAAGATTTCGACTTTCATTCGATGAACTCGCTGACGATAGAAGCCCGTCAGAAACTGACCCGGATACGCCCGGCAACAATAGGGCAGGCGTCCCGGATTCCGGGAGTTTCCCCGGCTGACGTCAATGTATTGTTGGTGAAATTCGGAAGATAAAACCAAAAGTGCTCAACACAGTTCCACGTGGAGCAATTTAGTGAACACAAACCCCTATATGATCACAAACCACAACACATAGTTCCACGTGGAACAAACTTAAAAGGCCGCTCGAATGAGCGGCCTTTTTGATTCAAATAAAGAGAATATCACTCTACAATTGTACACCAATTATACTTATCCTCGGCACGACCGTATTGAATATCCTGAAGACGTGTGTAAAGTTCCATACAAACCTTACCTACTTCAGTGCCATATTCATAAATATCATTCGTCTGCATATCGAAAATCTTCCCGATAGGGGAGATAACAGCCGCCGTTCCGCAGCCGCCGCACTCCTCGAAGGTAGGAAGCTCCTCTACAGGAATCAGACGGTCTTCGACCTCAAGCCCCATATCTCGCGCCAACTGCCGCAGACTCTTGTTGGTGATGGAAGGCAATACAGAAGAGGATTTTGGCGTAATATATTTACCCTCCTTAATACCGAAGAAATTGCAGGCTCCGCATTCTTCGATGTACTTATGCTCTGCGGCATCGAGATACATGATATTCGAATAGCCCAATTTATGACCGTTTTCACCCGACAGCAGGCTGGAGGCATAGTTGCCGCCGACCTTCACGTCGCCTGTTCCACGTGGAGCAGCGCGGTCCTGTTCACGGTCTATGGCAACGGAGATAGGCTTAATGCCGTCCTTGAAATAAGCGCCCACGGGAGAGCAATAAACGATCAGCAAAGCATCCTTGGCAGGCTTGACACCCAATCCGGCAGTCGTACCGAACATGACGGGACGCAGATAGAGCGATGCGCCGGTACCATAGGGAGGAATATATTTTTCATTGCGTTTTACCACTTCGACGCAGGCCTTTACGATCATTTCGATCGTCGGAACAGGAAGGCAAAGACGTTCTGCAGAAGACTGCAACCGCTTGGCGTTCTCCTCTACACGGAAAAGACGGACTTTCCCATCAACGCCCCGAAAGGCTTTCAGCCCTTCGAACAGCTCGATACCGTAATGCAGACACGACGCCGACATATGTATCTTGATATACTCGTCGCCCGTGATCTCCATCTCACTCCATTTGCCGTCCGTATAATAATAGCGAACGTTTGCGTCGGTCTTGCGATAATCGAATCCCAAGGCGCCCCAATCCATATTTTCCATTATAATAAGTTTTAAAGGTTTTACAACATTATCCCACGACGGCGCCGCTGTTAGTCGCCTCATTCGGACTCAGCAGACGCAGTTTTCCGGACGCATCCTCGGCCATCAGAATCATGCCGCGCGACAAAATCCCCTTCAATTCGCGGGGTTGCAGATTGACCAGCACGAGGACCTGACGTCCGACCAACTCCTCAGGCGTGAAGTATTCGGCAATTCCCGATACTATTTCGCGCTGATCTATACCCGTATCGACCGTCAATTTCAACAGTTTCTTCGTTTTCGCCACCTTTTCAGCCGCAAGAATCGTCGAAACCCGGATATCCATTTTCTGGAAATCGTCGAAACTTACCGCATCTTTCTGAGGTTCAACCTGTTGAGCAGCTTCAGCCGCTGCATTGGCCTCTTTGGTCGCCGCAAGTTTGTCCAGCTGGCGCTGAATCACGTCGTCCTCGATCTTCTCGAACAGCAAAACCGGTTCTCCGATCTTATGCCCGGCCGCAATCAGATCCATCGTCCCCAGCTGTTCCCATCCGAACTTCTCGACAGAGAGCATCTTCAGTATCTTCGCTGCGGAGAAGGGCATGAAAGGTTCGATAGCAATGGCCGTATTGGCCGTGATCTGCAGTGCGATGTTGAGAATCGTCCCGACACGTTGGGGATCGGTCTTGACGACTTTCCACGGCTCGGTATCCGCAAGGTATTTGTTACCGATGCGGGCGATATTCATGGCGTCTTTCAGCGCTTCGCGGAAATGGTAATGTTCGATATTGGACTCCAGCGACGCCTTCACCGCAGCCACCTCGCCGACAGTCTGGCGGTCATAGTCATTCAGCTCGCCGCAGGCCGGAACCTCCCCGTCATAATATTTCCGGGTCAGCACCAGCGCGCGATTCACGAAATTGCCCAGAACAGCAACCAGCTCGTTGTTGTTGCGGGCCTGAAAATCCTTCCACGTAAAGTCGTTGTCCTTGGTTTCGGGCGCATTGGCGCAGAGTACGTAACGAAGCACATCCTCCTTGCCCGGAAACTCTTCGAGGTATTCGTGCAGCCACACGGCCCAGTTGCGCGAGGTCGAAATCTTGTCGCCTTCGAGATTCAGGAACTCATTCGCCGGCACGTTTTCGGGCAGGATATAGCCGCCGTGCGCCTTGAGCATCGACGGGAAGACGATGCAGTGGAAAACGATATTGTCTTTGCCGATAAAATGGACCATCTTGGTGTCCTCCGACTTCCAATAGGTCTCCCAATCGGGTGTAAGGTCCTTTGTAGCAGATATATAACCGATCGGAGCGTCGAACCAGACATAAAGCACCTTCCCTTCGGCGCCCTCCACCGGTACGGGAATGCCCCAATCGAGGTCGCGGCTCACGGCACGGGGCTGCAAACCTCCGTCCAGCCAGCTCTTGCACTGTCCGTAAACATTGCTTTTCCACTCTTTGTGCCCTTCGAGAATCCACTCGCGCAAGAATCCTTCGTACTGATCCAGCGGCAGATACCAGTGTTTCGTCTCACGCTTCACGGGCACGGAACCCGACACGGCGCTGTGCGGATCGATCAACTCGTCGGGCGAGAGGGTAGAGCCGCACTTCTCGCACTGGTCGCCGTAAGCGCGGTCATTGCCGCACTTAGGACAGGTGCCGACGATATAACGGTCTGCGAGGAACGTCTGCGTCTCCTCGTCGTAATACTGCATCGAAGTCTGCTCGATGAACTTCCCCTCGTCGTACAACTTGCGGAAAAATTCCGAAGCGGTCTTGGCATGCGTCGCCGACGAAGTCCGCGAATAGATGTCGAACGACATTCCCAGCCCCTCGAACGACTTTTTGATCATGCTGTGGTAACGGTCCACGATCTGCTGCGGCGTCACTCCCTCCTTGCGGGCCTTGATGGTGATGGGCACGCCATGTTCGTCGCTTCCGCAGACCGAAATCACGTCGCGGCCCCTGAGCCGCAGGTAACGGGTATAAATGTCCGAAGGTATGTAAACTCCCGCCAGATGGCCGATATGCACCGGCCCGTTGGCATAGGGAAGAGCCGAGGTAACGAGATAACGCTTGAATTCTTTTGCCATAAAAACAGATACAGTATTACTAATTTCTGTCAAAATTAGTAATTTTTAGGCTAAAAAAAAGCAAAGCGCCATTATTTGTTTACAGATGGTAATAAACAAAAACCGGAACCTGAAATCAGGCCCCGGTTCAACGGTCGATTCCGCACCGATCAGTCGATCGACAACTCGTCGATCAGCCATTTCGCGCCGGCGAACTTGTCGATGACGAAGAGCACGTAGCGGACATCCACGGCGATCGTGCGCTGCAGCTGCGGCTCGAAAGCCACGTCGCCCGACATCGCTTCCCAGTTGCCGTCGAACGCCAGACCGATCAGCTCGCCCTTGGCGTTCATCACCGGCGAACCCGAATTGCCGCCCGTAATATCGCAGTCGGCCAAGAAAGCTACCGGAAGTTCGCCCTCGGCGTTGGCATACCGCCCGAAATCCTTCGCGGCGTACAGCTCCTTGAGCTTGTCGGGAACCGTAAACTCCGTAGGATTCTTGGGATCTTCCTTCTCCATCACGCCCTTGAGCGTCGTATAATAGTTGTAGCGAATACCGTCCGCCGGATCGTAGGGCAGAACGCGGCCGTAAGTCAGGCGGATCGTAAAGTTCGCATCCGAAGCCCACGCCTTGTCGGGCTGCATACGCATCAGACCGGCGATGTAGAGACGGTGCCCGTCCTTGAACCTGCGGTTATTCTCCCGCTGGGCATCCGCCAGTTCGAGCAGTTTCGCATCGAGCGAACGCACGAATACGACCGCCGGATCGGCATCGCGTTTTTCCACCGAAAAATCATCCACGAAGGCCAGCGTGCCTTCCTCGGTGGCAAAAATCGAGTTATCGTACAGATAATCGACATAAGCATCCGTATCGCCGCCGAACCGCTTGTCGATCACTTCGGCGAACACCGTCGGAAGGTCTCCGCATTTCTCCTTGACGATCTGCATCATGCGCTTGGCTACACGTCGGTCCGTCGCCGGGTTGTAATCCTTGTAGAAGGCCCTCATGGCCTCCTTCGAACGCGCCGGGTCGGTGATCTTCTCCACGGCGAGGAACGAACGCGCCGGCGTCAGAATCTCCACGGCACGGTAAAGCGCCTCCCTGAGCACCTGCTCGGCCGCAAAAGCGGAAGCGTTGCCTTCCACCGCTTCGCGGATGCGGTCCAGCGCATCCATATAGCCTTCGGTCGGCAGCGTATTGGCTTCGGCCCATTTCCGGAAAGCCGCCTCCTGCGCCTCTTTCTGCGCCTTGACGTTCAGTTTGCGGATGCCGCGCGACATGCCGATCGAATTCTTCCAGTAGTTCGACGACTGGGCGTATTTCGAAGCGTACTGAATCCGCACCTTATCGCTTGCGGCCATATCCTCCTTGAGAATAGCCTGACGCTCGCCGCGGATGAAGATGCGCTGCGGATTCTCGATATCCAGCATGCGGTCGATCTCGAACGAAGTCATGTAACGCGACGTCGAACCGGGGAAACCCATGATCATCGCGAAATCTCCCTCCTTGTATCCGTCCACCGAAACCTTCAGAAACTTGTCGGCCTTGTAAGGGCGGTTTTCGGGCGCGTAATCGGCCGGCTTGTTGTCGGGTCCGGCATAGACGCGAAAGACCGAGAAATCGCCCGTATGACGCGGCCACATCCAGTTGTCGGTGTCTCCGCCGAACTTGCCGATCGAAGTGGGGGGAGTTCCCACCAGACGCACGTCGCTGAAAACCTCGATCACGAAGGCGAAAAACTGGTTTCCGCCGAAGAAATCCTTCACCAGCACCTCCATGCCGGGATTGTCCTGAGCAATGCGGCTGCGCACGGCCGCAGCATGTTCGGCCACGATGCGCGCCCGCTCTTCGCCCGAAGCCACGTCGGGCACATATCCCAGAATGTCGGAAGTGACGTCCGAAATCTTGCGGATAAAACGCACCTTGAGTCCCGGAGCCGGGATCTCCTCTTCGCGCGACATGGCCCAGAAACCGTTTTTCAGGTAGTCGTGTTCGACGGACGACAGCGCCTGAATCGAACCGTAGCCGCAGTGGTGGTTGGTAAACAGCAGGCCGTCGGCCGAAACGATCTCGCCCGTACATCCGGGACCGAAGATCACGATGGCGTCCTTGAGCGAGGATTTGTTGACGCTGTAAATCTCCTCAGCCGAAAGTTTGCACCCGCGGGCCTTCATCTCCTTGATATTCATTTTCTGAAGGTAGGGCAGCAGCCACATTCCCTCGTCGGCCGCAGCGGTCAAAGAGGCGCACGCCGCGGCGATCAGTAAAAAGAGTTTCTTCATACAGGATTGTTATTTGATATTTATCATGTTCAGGATCGAACGCTCGGCCCTGCGTCGCACCTCTTCATCGAGCACGATTTCGGGCGATTCGTTTTCGAGACACGCGCAGATGTTTTCGAGCGTCACCATCTTCATGTACTTGCAGTTGTTGCATCCGCAGGTCTCGTCGTCGGGGGGTGCCGGTATAAACGTCTTGCCGGGGTAACGCTTCTTCATCTCGGCGAGGATGCCCGATTCGGTCACCACGATGAACTCGTCGGCGCCGCTGCGGCCGCAGTAGTCGAGGATCGCCGCCGTGGACCCTACGAAGTCGGCCACTTCGACGATATAGGCCCGGCATTCGGGATGCACGACGACCTTGGCGGCCGGATGCTCCTTTTTGAGCTGCAGCAGCTTCTCCAGCGAAAATTCCTCGTGCACATGACATGCGCCGTCCCACAACACGATATTCTCGCGTCCCGTCAGCTTTTTGATATACCCTCCCAGATTGCGGTCGGGCGCGAAGATGATCGGTCGGTCGGCCGGAATCGACTGCACGACCTTCAGCGCATTGGACGAAGTGCAGCAGATATCGGTCAGGGCCTTGACGCCGACCGTGGTATTGACGTACGAAACGACCGTATGGCCGGGATATTTCGCCTTGAAGACCGCAAAATCCTTCTCATCGCACGACTCGGCCAGCGAACATCCCGCTTCGGGGCAGGGAATCAGCACCTTCTTGTCGGGGCAGAGCACCTTGGCGGTCTCGGCCATGAAGTGCACGCCGGCGAACAGGATGATGTCGGCGTCTACCGACTGCGCCTTGACCGAGAGGGCCAGCGAGTCGCCCAGAAAGTCGGCCGCCGCCTGCACTTCGGGCGTGGTGTAGTAATGGGCCAGTATGACGGCGCGCTTCCGGCGCTTCAGCTCGTCGATCCGGCGGCGGATCTCCGCGGAGTTATTGACCTTCATTTTTTATTTTTATTATTTATTAATTTTAAATAAAGATATAAGAATAGAAATAATAGCTGTTGATACTGTTCACAAGTTTTCCCGTAATTTTTCTCTCAACATTTTATCCTCTTCTTTTACGTTTATTTTTACTGTAATTATTTAATTATCAAATTATAAAAATAATAATCGACAATTGTTCACAACTGTTTTCAACATTTCGACATCCCTTTTTTGTGAACATTCTGTTGCTCTTTTGGGAGTCGGCCGCTGACTATAATTCGGCAAAACTTTTTTTGGTTTCGGCGAAAACTTGTATATACCCTTCCCGTTTTGGGAATTGCAACTCTTCGGGGCTGGAAGTTTTCATTATTTATCGCCGGTTATCAACAGGGTTTCTAACACGATTTCATCACCTTTTCGACAGTCTTTTCGGCGATTTCGCGGTACCATTTTTCGACCCTCGGATCGATCCCCGCCGCAGGGCGTCCCTCGTCGGAACCCTCCATGATGGACTGTACGATGGGTATTTCGCCCAGAAAATCCACGCCGTTCTCTTCGGCGTAACGGCGCGCGCCGCCTTTCCCGAAGATATAGTACCGGTTTTCGGGCAGTTCTTCGGGCGTGAACCACGCCATGTTTTCTATCACGCCCGCTACCGGGATGTTCACGTTTTCGTTGCGGAACATCTCCACACCGCGCACCACGTCGGCGACCGCCACCTGCTGGGGCGTCGAGACGATCACCGCGGCGTCGATTTTCAGTTCGCCTATAATAGAGAGGTGTACGTCGCCCGTTCCGGGGGGCAGGTCCGCGAGCAGGAAATCGAGCGTTCCCCATTTGGTCTGGTGGATCATCTGCTTGAGGGCGCTGACCGCCATGGCGCCGCGCCACAAAAGGGCGTCGGTCGGTTTGATGAAGAATCCGATCGACATGAGGCGTATGTCCATCGACTCGGCCGGAACGATGCGGTCCGTTCCCTCCTCCTGCACCGCATCGGGCAGGTACCCCTCCACGCCGAACATCTTGGGCTGCGAGGGACCGTAAATATCGGCGTCGAGAATTCCGACGCGGTAACCCATGTTGCGCAGTGCGACGGCGAGGTTGGCCGTCACGGTGGACTTTCCTACCCCGCCTTTGCCCGATGCCACGGCGATCACTTTGGCGATGCCGCCGGTGGTCGTCTTGAGCTTGGGTTCGGGCCGCGGCGCGGCGCCGCCCTCCTTGATGACGACCATGACGTTTTGCTGCGGGAATTCACGCCGGAGAATCTCCTCGGCTTGGTTTTTGATTTTCACCGCGAATGGGTCGCGGGCCTTGGCGAAACGGAGTACGACGGTGATCTTGCCGGCTCCGGAGGCGATATGCTCGATAAAGCCGCTGCCGACGATGTCCTGTCCCGTTTCGGGATGGACGACGGACGTCAGCAGATGTCTGATTTTTTCTTCCATGATTCGTGTTGTGACTACAATCGCAAAGATAACGTATATTTTGCAGAATAAATATAGCAGGGCCTATTATTTTATCGAAAAACGATAAATTTTATTTGTTTTTCGTAAAATTTCCTTATATTTGCAAAGGAAATCCGGACTCGGAACGAAACAGGACAAACAATAAACGATACGTTATGAATTTTATCAAGACTTTTCTGGCTGCTATCCTCGCCTTCGTCGTGGGGTCGTTTCTGGTGTTTTTTCTCTGGATATTCATTCTGCTGGGCATAGCCGGCTCGATGGAGAAGACGGTGGCCGTGCATGCGGAGTCGATCCTCAAGATCGACTTTTCGGATGTGCTGACCGACGCTCCGTCGAGCGATCCCTTCGCCGGGATCGACTTCGCCACGCTGCGCTCCACGCGCCAGCTTCCGCTGATGAAGGCTCTGCGCGCGCTCGAAGCCGCCAAGGACGACAGCCGCATCAAGGGCATTTACCTGCGGATGAACGGCAACGGCGGCGTGATGGGCGCGGCCCTGCTGGAAGAGCTGCGCGAAGCGGTCGTCGATTTCAAGCAGAGCGGCAAATTCGTCGTCGCTTACGACGAGACCTATTCGCAGGGGAAATATTACCTCGCTTCGGCGGCCGACAAAATCTACATGCAGCCCGAAGGCGCCATGGACTGGTCGGGTCTCGCGTTCAACCTGATGTTCTACAAGGGCCTGCTCGACAAACTCGACATCAAGGCCGAAGTCTTCCGCCCCACGGCCTGCAAATACAAGAGCGCCGTCGAGCCGTATATCCTTCCCAAAATGTCGGACGCCAACCGCGAGCAGATGCAGGCGCTCGTGAATTCGATGTGGAACACCATCGCCGGCTCGGTCGCCGAAGCCCGCGGCATCGACCTGAAGGAGCTGAACCGCATCACCGACAAACTGGAGGTTTCGCTGCCTGAGGATGCCCTCGAACACGGCTTCGTGGACAGCCTGATCTACGAGGACCAGATGAAGGACATATTCGCCGAACTGGGCGTAGCGTCCGATTCCGACGGAGAGTATAATTTCATCACGCTGGGCGAATACGCTTCGCAGGTAGGCGCCGACCTCAAAAACATCTCGGCCGATCAGGTGGCCGTCGTCTATGCCGACGGCGCGATCGTCGACGGCGAAGGCTTCGGAAAGGAGATTTACGGCAATACGCTGGCTGCGACGCTGGCCGGCGTGCGCGACGACGAGAAGGTCAAGGCCGTGGTGCTGCGCGTGAACTCCCCCGGCGGCAGTGCACTGGCTTCGGACGTCATCTGGCGCGAAATGGAGCTGCTGAAAGCCGAGAAACCGGTGGTCGTTTCGATGGGCTCCTATGCCGCCAGCGGAGGTTATTACATTTCGTGTCCCGCCGACGTCATCGTGGCCGACAAACTGACCCTTACGGGTTCGATCGGTGTCTTCGGCATGTACCTCAACACCATCGACGCCTTTAAAAACAAGCTGGGAATCACGTTCGACGCCGTGAAGAGCAACACCTCGGCCGGAATGGGGGCGACCTCGCCGCTGACCGCCGCCGAGCGGGCTTCGATCATGCGCGGCGTGGACAAGGTCTACACGACCTTCACGACCCATGTGGCCGAAGGGCGCAACCTGCCGGTCGAAAAGGTGCTCGACATCGCCGGGGGCCGCGTCTGGTCGGGCGAAGATGCGCTGGGCATCGGTCTGATCGACACCTACGGAGGTCTGAAAACGGCCATCGCCATCGCCGTGGACAAGGCCGGTCTGGGCGACAGCTACCGGGTGACCGAGGTGATCGAGGAACCGACGGGATTCGCCGCCTTCATCGCGTCGCTCAACGTCAGCGTCCGCGAGGCCATGACCCGTTCGGAACTGGGACTGCTGATGAAGGAGTACAAGCAGGTGCAGGAGGCGACCAAACAGCAGGGAGTCGTCATGTACTACCCCTATAAGCTGGAACTGCGTTGAGACCGCACCGCAAACCGGTGAACTGAACCTGCGCGGACGCTGTTCCGCAATCCGATACGAAAAGCGGCCCCCGTG
>NZ_AENZ01000063.1:0-818 GCF_000183485.2 Alistipes sp. HGB5
CCCGAGGGGCGAGCCTTGCATATTTCCATCCCCGGCATTTTGCTGGTCGCTACCGTCGGAATAGGCGGCTTTCTGCGGCCCGGACGCTACCCTGCGGACTGCCCCTCCAATAGCCATAATCCACGACACGCACGTCATATACCCCAATAGGCATAACAACCGCTCCCGACGTTTCGTTCAGCTGTCCGTTATAATTCGCATTGTCTGTTCAAAACGGTCGTCTGTTGTTCTTCTTCTCGTGGAGATAATTCAGCTCGCCGCTGTAAATGTCCATGACAAAGTGCAACATATTGTCGACCAAAGCCGTTAATCTTGTATTATCGTTTCCAAGCAGGTGGAGGATTGCCGACACTTTGCGTTTGGTTTGGGCGCTGACGTAGATCGCAGAGCGGTTACGGCAATCCACCGGCGCGAAGAACGTGCGTTCGAAATCCGGCAGCGCGATCTTTTTACGACGGAATCCGGCAGGCTCCTTTACGGTACTCATTCGGGAATCGACGTCTGTTTTTTCAGCAACCGCTACCGATGCTACGGATGCAGTTGCCGATGTCTTTTCCTCGGGAGCGTCCGTATCTTCCTCTTCCGGTTCGGGAATCCTGCGGACGACTTCCGAGTCCAAAGGGGCTTGTCCGGCGATCATCTGACGCATCAGTTCCTCGTCGACTTCGATACGGGGACGCTTAGCAGGATTGGGTGTGGGGTTGTCTTTTTCCTTTAATGAATCCATGGTGCAACGTTTTTGAGATTGATTGTCAGCCATACGAGCATAGAGTATGTATGTCTGGTTTATTGGGTTAAACCATTCAAAATACCGTTTT